>CAZWYW010000011.1:36709-37870 GCA_964638535.1 uncultured Candidatus Bathyarchaeia archaeon
TTAGGGCGTGTTTAAGCGGCAAAGAGATCGACAGCTGTGTTTAAAGTATTAAAAACGATAACATCACTTATCTCGTTATCCATCTCTTGCCATAGTGCCTAATCAGACTTCTCCATTAGCTCAGGTTATTGAAAAATACAGGTCCAGTATGATTGAACGTTTCTAAGCATCTGTATCTGTTGGTCGCGGGTCCATGGCTATATTATGAAACCTAACTCATCATACCTTCTGCATTTTATCTATCTCATGAATTGCAGTAAGCATTTATGATAGTGCAAGCATCTTTTTAATGACCTCTCCCTTTGGCCGATGTCAATCGTTTTATTAAAATATCTACGTCAAATTCCCTACGATTCTTATTTCTTTGAAGCTCCTTCATTCTCCTAACTATCAACAACATCCTCTTGAAAATATTTCTTGTGATTTGTCTATAATTGTATTTTATTTTTAGAAATTCCATCATAAGCTTAGCCTTCTCCTGCGTGGTGGGAAGTCTGAAGAATGGTGATAAGATATTTAGAAACGTACGTATGTCGTCGAGCGTTCTTATGCGTAAGCATATACTGCCATTTTTTCTAACATTCTTTTCCCATTTAACAGGTAATGCTGTTTCAAATAGATCTAAAATCACTCTATCATCCTGCGAGATGATCATTTGGATGCGAGGTCTTATATGAACCTTGAATTTTGTTCTCTCTTCCTTATAAAGATCAAAGGTAATCGTACCTCTCCCCTCAAAGAAGCCAGCTAAGTAGTTTAGGGTTCCTGAGTCCAAGGCGGCTTTTCTCCAAGACCTGGCTACTTAAGGTTAACGCTTCATTAGAGATTAGAGCGCCTGTAACTCGGCTTTCAGCATACCTTAATATAGCCCGTCTTTAGCGGCCTTAAGGGGTGAGCGGGATGGGGGAGGAGAAAGTAGTCATCTATATACCTAAAAGGCTGTACGAGCGTATAGAGCAAGCCATTAAGGAGAGTGGTGGGGAGTTTAAGAGTGTGGAAGATTATGTGATTTTCGTGCTTGAAGAGGTATTAACGGAGGAGGAAGAAACAGTCCTTACACCTGAGGAAGAGGAGGAGATAAAGAGAAGATTGAGGGCTTTAGGTTACCTTTGAGGAAAAGGCGTGATACGTAGAGCTCAAAATCCCCTTACTTTTGCGATC
>CAZWYW010000012.1:0-37223 GCA_964638535.1 uncultured Candidatus Bathyarchaeia archaeon
CACCGAGTATCTTCAAGGCCGGATACGTGTGTAGCCTGGCGACGCTTAATAAGTTAGCGTTGTACTGGCGGGCCCCCTAGGCAGTTAGGAGCAGGAATACCTAGAACCAGCCGTTCTGTCTTGGCGAAACATCCGGGAACGGGTGAGAGGAGCCCGGGGCCTCTTCCGCACATTTATACGTTGCGCCCTGATGGAATGTCTAGCTGGGGAGTGAATAAGGGCGAGCGCCCGGTGCTGTCCCTGTTCACGCGTGAACGTTCCGGGAGGATGAGAATCGCCACATCATCCAGAATTGATGCAGCAGGGAGGAGACGGTCTCCCGCAGAGAACTGCGAGAAGATAGACGGAAACCCGTCTTCCTGCTTTCTTGGAATTTTAGGAAAGCATCTTCATTTTACTAACTCGGGCTGGTAAATGAGCGCCCTACCTCAACGTGGAATAATTCACTTAGCCTCGGCCAGAAGGGACAGGAGATGGGCGTCCCGGACATCCTGGGGGGTTCAGGGAGACTGTGCGGGAACCCGTGCTCCACCCCTACTGGCGGAGCTTCCGTGAGCATTGAGAGGAAGTTCGCCATGCGTGAGGAGCTCAGAGGAACTCAAGGCTTTCGTGGAGTCTTCCTCGCTTATCTTCCCTTCGTGCTCATCCACGAGTTTGGCTTCTCTTGCCCTCCGGGCGAGTATGGCGACCCATGGGTTGCCCTGGAAGAAGCTGGGCAAGCCCTCCACGTCCGGGACTTCGACCCTCTCCTTCTCCGGCCCGGCCTCCATCTCCCTCAGGTATCTGGCCAAGTGCTCGGGCGTGCTGACGAAAGCTCTCTCAGGCGGCTCTAGGACCGGCTCGTCCATCACGTCCCCGTCCTCCACGGCAGCGTATTCCACGGGCGGGAGGACAGGCCCCTCCTCCACCGCTTCGAGTGTCTCCCGGGCTTTCCTCACTATGCGTTCCCTCTCCCTGAGGCTGAACGTCCTCGGCTGGCTATCGTATATCCTGGAGAGGCTCCTGATGTCCTCGTCCTCCTCCCTGGTCGGCCCAGCTCTGGCCCGGCGGGACGCCCCGCTCCTGCCCCGGCTCCTCGCCCTCCCGCTCCTCCCCGTAGTTCTGCTCCTCGTGGTCCCGCTCCTCGGGGCCTCCTGCGGGGCCGCGCTTTCAACTGTCCTTCCGGCCTCGGGGGCTTCTGCGGGCCTGGCCAACTGCCCCATGCGCTCCTCCAGCCTGTCCATCCTCTTCGCCATGCTGTCCATGGAACAAGGACTAGTCATGAATTTAGGAAGAGGTTCTAGAGGAAAGCTACAGTTAGTATTAAGCGAAAGAGGGCAAACATGCCTAGCGATGCTTAAAAATCTGCGGAGAAATGCGTAACCTTACCTCAATATGAGGCAAAGATACCTATTTAGGTTCTGCGCTCTTCAGGATGCTGAACAAGTCGCTAAATAGCTTTACGGTAGTATAAGGATACTTTTTTCTAAACGATATTACCAGTCTTGCACATCTTTTTATGGCACTCACAAAGTTTAATATAATGTCTGCTTCGACGCCAAATGCGACGGATATAGTACCAGTTACAGACCTGGCTCGAGCATAGAATATTACCGACTTGTGGCCATTTCCGGCTAGTTCTAAAGCCTTGTTCATAACCGTTCCGAGACTAAATTCTTGTTTGTTTTCGTAAGTCGTCTTAAAGCCTATCATAATGGCTCCTTCAAGTAGGTTGCTTACATCTATTAGGACTACATCTCCTTGACTTAATTCCTCCTCTATCCTGTCAGCAATAGCTAGCGACAAGGTAGCTAAAAGAGCTCGTGGATGGAATGGAATAAAAGCGTCGTCTGGAGCTTGTTCTGCTATTTTAATCCACGTCTTATATTCTTCAAAGTTAAAGCGTTCAAACTTTTTAGCTATTTCCACTTTTATATTCCTTCCATTTACAAAAAGATCCGGTCCTTTCGCGCTGGGATTGATTTTCACATTGAAACCAGCCTCAATTAATTCCCCGCAGATCTGTAATTCGCTCATAGTACCTAGAACCGTTTCTACTAAAGGTTGAATAGCTACGAACGGTGGCATTCCTTTCTTTAACTCCTTATCCGCGTGTCTGATATCTCCTTTTAATCTCCTTCGTATGCTTATGAGTTTCTGAGTAATACCCGCAATTCCCTCCTCCTGCAGTCGGTGCACGAGAAAGGCCATTTCAGGTAATGATACCAAGAGAGGGACTAATGAGAAATATCCACTAAGAAGCATCATGTTCAGCTCATACACTGCTAACATGGTCGATGCTCTATTAAGTGGCACGTTTTCTTTTATGAGATATCTCCATCCACTGATGGTTCTCTTTACATCACCTTGATAGACAAGTTTAGGGTCGAACTCTACGTAAAGTATTTTAAGGCGATCGGTACTAACAGGCGCTAACTCAGCTTCTGTGGGTAATTCTATGCTTGCGGTCGTCCCTTCTATTTTAACGTAGTTGCTAATGTCTACGCTAACGCACAACTGACCGCCTACTATGAATCCAAAGTCCTTCATCAGCTAAGAGTTTCTAAGCACCTGCTTAAAACGTGTCGTTGCACGACCGCTTTTCATGAAGATACCGTTAGAAACCCTCTGCAAAGTACAGTATGAGGAGCATATACATGGGGAGAGCTGGGGTAGCGAGGTTACGGAAAGTCGAACGGCTTGACTGAAGCTCACTGAGGCGACTTTATTCTGATAGGTAACTTGGCAACGGGCAGATTAATGTAACCAACGTTAGCTCGTTTTTCTCGGATTAATTCTTGTATGGTATAAGCTTCGATAACCCAGATTTTTGCCATCTCTCCAAGGTGGTTCCTCAGGAACTCCAGGGAACCACATCTGTCTTAAGAATTCCTCATACTGTACTTTGCAGAGGGTTCAGTACACGGCAGAAAGGTCTGAGTTAGAGCTCGTATTGTGGGCATGTCTGATCCTATGACCATCCCGAGGTTCCTCAAGATAGATTGCGAGTGCGGCTGTGGAGATGTAATCGACCTTCTAAAACTACCCGTCTAACCGTGAGAAGCTTAGCCGCAAATATGATGTTAAGGCAAGATGAAGAAGAGAATAGCGCTTGATGCATAATGCAGGAGTATTCCTGAATCATTCCGTAGCTGACCCTCTTACTATAGCCAGAGCCCTTTAGGAAATGGTCAGAAACGTTGGAATTTCGAGAAGCAAATCCACTTGGGATAAAGTTTTAGGTAAGTCCCGGTCCACCACGCCTGGTCTTGTGGATCACCAATCCCTAGTGATTCAGCACTACAGCCTTCTCTCCCACGCTCTACTGCCTCCCAGAGTGCCCTAATGCACACCTCTTTAATGTCGATATCGCTGATTCGGAGTGAATCAGCTAATTCGGGTGGTATTTTGAAGACAACGAGATTTCCATCGCACAGGTATGGCTTCCTCTTTCGCCTTCCACGCCTCACCAGACCGCAATCGCCTCAATGAAAGGAAGCGTTTTTCAAAATTTTAAATTTTGAATATGCTGGTTTGTGCTTTCGCGCCACTATTATTATTTTCGCATTACATTATTATGCGAACATGGAAGGAATAAGGCTCCAGCATGGTAAAGCATATTCAAAACGGCTTCCTTTTCGCCTTTGACCACCTTGTTTTTCAAAAAAGTTTTCAAAAATTCGCCTCCTCGCTTGTGTGTCGTGTGTGTCATTATTGCCTGGTGGGTGTGCGGCGTGTATAGGAGTGTTGAAGGGATTAGTTGTGGGAATAAAATGGTGTTCCTAGCCTTAGCTACTTTCCTAGGAGTTTTAGTCCTATAGTTCGCAGTCCGTTGCTTGTAGCCCTGTTTTGTTTCTGCAGGGTTGTTGAACGCCCTGCGCCATTCTGTTAAACGTCCTGCTAGCGCCTCCCGGGCCTTATACTGTGTCCTTTCATAAGCGAGTGCCCAGCCACTGGATCTAAGGTTTAGTGTTAGGGGGATACCTGGGGTGTGTTTATGCGCCCTAGAGTTCTCCTCTTCTAAGGACGTTGAGCAAGTGTGTTAGCTGCTTCTTATCCGGTGGATGGGGTTTGGGTAAGTTTTAGGTTTAAAGAAGGCCTGCTAGGCTACTTATTAGGAATGACACACCTGAAGCCTAGGCCTGAGGAGAAGAAGGTGCTACTTAGGTCGAGACTACAATAAGCTAAGCTTGTGAATAAATAGACATAGGAAGGTCACAATCCGCTAATCTAACATTTAGAGGGTGAACAAGAAATTGGAAATTAAGAAAAGGCGTTACTGAAGTCAATAAAACCGAAAAAGTTAAATATTTGCAACATAATATACTTATCGGCAGCGCAGGAGGCGACATAAGCATGAAATCTTCAAGAAAGGGCGAAAAGACCCCATACATCGAGTTCCGCTGGGAAGACATACCCCCAGGCGCTTGTCGCATAATGCGACTTGGGGATAAAAAAATAGCTATATGCAAAGATGAGAGAGACGACAAGATAAGACTGTATGAAGTGGTGGAGGAGTAAGAGAGAGCTATGGCCCTAAATCCGTTACTGAGCATAGTACTGACTATGGTTTCTTCGTTCGTTGGAGCACTAGCCGGATCACTTGCTAAAGAAATATGGACTTGGATAACTAGGAGACCTGAGAGCGTTATCCCGCCTTTAAAACCTAATGAAACCCAGATTGTAAGAATCCGTGGAAGGTTCTACAGAGTAGATAAGACAAAAGAAGGAAAGCTGCGGATTATTCCATTGAAGGAATGGCCACCTTCTAATGTTAGAAGGTGAGAGCCCACTAATCTTAAAACTACCTTAAAGCTATAGCCTTTTGTTTCTTCCCGTGTGAAAAAATATCTTGTCGTGGTTTTAAATCAATAAGTGCTTTTCAAGCAACATTCTGTCTTTAATTCTGGAGTGAGCTCATCGCCTAAGAGTTTACACCTGATTTAGAGTTTTTACTAAAAAATACCCTATCCTGCTCCACTCTAGCCTTAAGTCCTTAAAGGTAAGCTAAGTATCTCGGATAGTGGGCCTCAATTTGGCGAACCTTATCCATGTAGTGCTTACCACCTATACGGCGTGGCCCACAGCCGTTTAGGAAATCGGCCGCACTTTCAGGCATTCCAAGCTCAAGAAGCTTGTTATAGCAGAAGTCCCGCATGGAGTTAGGCTCCTCTATGTGGGGGAGCCTCTTCCTGCGGTACATCCTGACGCCATTATAGGTTAGCTTCTCGCCGCTCTCCCTGAACTTGATGATCATGTCGTAAACGAAGTCTGGTAGGCAGACCACGAAGGTAGCCTTAGTGCGTCCGACCCAATCTAGCCTTAAGAAGTAGTAGGCTCCGTGAGGAGTTTCTATGCGTTCTGCCTTACTAAGATCGGCTTCTGTGATGAGCCTTATGGCATCCTTCTTCACCCTTATGCCTGTTGCTAGGGGCACCCAGTAGAAGAGGTAGTATTTGAGTGGGCCGTTTCTAAGGGTTCTGAGCGTTTTAATGACGGCTTCTTCTGAGGGCACGTAGTTATCTACGCCTCTCCTGACGGATGGCACGCCCTCCTTGAGGGCGTCGATGAAGTCCCTAGGGTAGCCTAGGACCTTGCGGTAGAACTTGAGCAGGTTCAGGAAGCCGCAGATTAGGTGGTCCTTCGCCCTCTTGCAATCAGAGAACATGGCTACTACATCCGCTGGGCTGCGTAATGGCCTCATGTATTTATTGAGATACCTCACGCAATCCTTGATGTAGTCTTCATCTAGCTCCTTAGCCCTCATCCACTCTATGAACTTGGCCTTGATATCCTCATCCCAGGTTATGACATAGCTGGCTTCTCTTCTTCAGCCTTCTGCCACTGTCCAGATAGCTTAGCAGCTATGGCTCTGTCTACGGCTTCTGCGATCATCTCCTCGATTTCCTTTAGCGTGAAGACCCGCACGCTTGGTAGGATTACTGGGACGTAAAAGCTTGGCTGTGCTGAGCCCGTTTGGCCAGAGGGCCTTGAAGAGAGGTCGGTGGAGCTATTGGGCTCGCTCTGGCTTGGCATCGCGGAGGTCCCGGGTTCAAATCCCGGCCGGTTCACCACGCCTCTCCTCTATTCTTCACAGCTGTGTCATGCTATCTCGGCCCTTATCCCCACGAATACGGGCCCCTTGACCTCTATGCGCTTCCTCCTGCTCGTTATATAACGCCTGGCCACATCATCGACCGTTATGTTCACGTCGCTGGGCCTCTTCGCCATGCGCACCCTGAGCTCGTAGCTGGCCCGGCCTTCCTTAGCCGCTTCTTCAACGCCCCTGACGGCCATCATGGCTATGCCATCTATGTACCTGATGTCCGTCTTAACGCCCTTCTCGCGTGCTTCCATGACCTCCGGCACATGCTCCATGCCCTCGTCGGGCAGTCCCAGGATGTTTCCGTTATACACGTATATGCGGTTCAAGGCTGCCGGGCCGAGGAGACGTGCGTTTGGTTCTCGCTCGAAGAGCCAGACGCGTACCCGCCGGCCCATGAGAGGCCCTTCGTAGGCCAGCACCTCGCAGGGGCTGGGTTTATCGGCGTTCTGCTCGGCGGCCCTTATTATGGCCTCGGCCAGCTTAAGCCCCTCGGGCGTGGTAGGCCTCACGCCTATACGCACCATCTCGGCCAGCTGCTCGTCCGTGAACTCCACTTCCGCGTAGAGCTGTGGGTAGGCTAGCACGCGGATGTCATCGTAGCCGTACAATATCATGGCTATACGTTCCACGCCCAAGCCGGCGTTGAAGACGGGGTAGCGGATGTAGTAATTAGAGAGCGAGACGGGTGAATAGAGGCCTAGGTCGCCTACCTCTATCCACTCCCCCGTGCGCGAGTGGCGCACGAAGACCTCTACTTCCATGCCGGGCGCGTAGTACTTGCTCGTGGCCTCCTTCGTGATGAAGCGCGCGTCCTTGAAGCCCAGCTCGGCTAGGATGGCCCTGATGAGCTCCATACCGTCCTCAAGCGATATTCGCTCGGCCATGATCACGAGCGATGCCACGTGCGAGTCGTAGAGGTGCGTCTCGTCCAGTCTCTGCTCGCGGCGCCACTTCAGGCCTATGGAGAAGAGCTTGATGGGCAAGGGCTTCTTGTCCTGTAGGGCCGCTAAGACGGGGAACCAGAGGGCCGTCATGTGTGAGCGGAGCGTTAAGCGCGTGGGCACAGGCGTGAGGGTAGCTAGCTCGGGGAAGAGGGCCAGGATAGCCGTGGCCTGCTCGGGCCTTATGCCTAAGCACCTCACCATCTCCTCCACGAGGTCGTCTGCTTCTATCTTGCCCTCCTTGTAAGCCCTGAAGATGGCCTTCAGTCTCTCGATTAGCTCTGGCCCCGCGCCCGGCACTATCTCACGCGTTATTTTCTCGGCTACCTCAGCCCTAATGCCTATATCGGGCCTAGGCAGGCCGGCCAGGTAGAACACGCGGTCTAATATCACAGGTGCCTCTGGCCCGTACTGGCGCCTTACCTCGCTGTCCGGCACTATGGTTGGGTTGATCACCTCCTCAAAGCCGTAGGAGAGCATGATGCTCCTGAGGCGCTGGATGAGCTCGCACACCGGGTGAGGCTTGCCGGGCTGTTCCTTCTCCCACTTGAAGAAGCGCCCTTCCCGTTCGAGAAGCTTGGCCGTCTCGAGCCAAGCTGCCTCGTAATCCTCCTCGGCCTTCCTCCTTATGGCCCTGGGGTCCCAGGCCAAGCGCGCCCTCCCTCTCAGCCATTCACCGGCCAAGTCCAGTATTAATGCTTGTCCCTCAGGCCGATACTTGATTGCCTTACTCTTTTATCGCGCCCCCGTCCACGCTTGCCTACGG
Source organism: uncultured Candidatus Bathyarchaeia archaeon (assembly GCA_964638535.1). GTDB lineage: Archaea > Thermoproteota > Bathyarchaeia > EX4484-135 > EX4484-135 > EX4484-135. The sequence goes on from CAZWYW010000012.1 coordinate 7,793, forward strand.
GGAGGTGATGAGTTTACCTCCCCCTGAGCCCCCGGCCGCCGGGGAGCTATGAAGAACGTCACCGTAGCTGAGGCCGCGTTAATAACGCTTACATCGGGGCGAGATATAGGCCCCCTTCCGGGGTGATGAGACACCTAGTCCCCGAGCCGGAAGGGCCGTGAGGAAGGCCCGATAAGCTGACCTTCTCGCCTCACGTTTATCTCTGCCCTCTCTAATAGCCGGGCGGTTAGGCATGGTGCTGGGTAGGCTGGGCAGGTCCCTCTACGAGGCCCTCAAGCGCGTGTTCAGGGCGCCGGCCGTAGATGAGAAACTCGTGAACGAGCTAGTACGCGATATCCAGAGGGCCCTCCTCCAGGCCGACGTGAACGTGAGGCTCGTGCTGGCTCTCTCAGAACGCATAAGGGAGAGGGCTTTGAAGGAAGAGCTCCCGCCCGGTATCTCTAGACGCGAGCACGTGATAAAGGTCGTTTACGATGAGCTTGTGAAGCTGGTGGGCGAGAAGCCCGCCGAGCTGGACGTGAGGCCTGGGCAGCGTAAGGTAATCATGTTGGTAGGCCTCCAGGGCTCGGGGAAGACTACCTCAGCCGCTAAGCTGGCTTATTTCCTCAAGCAGAAGGGCCTTAAGGTCGGCCTCGTGTGCGCGGACACCTACCGGCCAGGCGCTTATGCTCAGCTCCGCCAGCTGGCCGAGGAAGTGGGCGTGCCCTTTTACGGCGAGCCAGATGGGCGCGACCCGGTGGGCATCGCCCTTAGGGGCCTTAAGGAGTTCTCGGGACTAGATGTGGTCATAATAGACACGGCTGGCCGGCATAAGGAGGAGAAGGCCCTAATGGAGGAGATGAAGGCCCTCGCAGCCGCCATAAGGCCGGACGAGGTCATGCTCGTGATAGACGCCACCATAGGCCAGCAGGCAGGCGTGCAAGCACGTGCCTTCCACGAGGCCACGCCCATAGGCTCTATCTTCCTGGCCAAGCTAGATGGCTCCGCCAGGGGCGGTGGCGCCCTATCGGCTGTAGCCGCGACGGGCGCCCGCATAAAATTCGTGGGGACGGGCGAGCGCATCGAGGACATAGAGCATTTCATCCCGGCCCGCTTCATAGGCCGCCTCCTCGGCATAGGCGATATAGAAGCCATCATCCAGAAGGTGCGGGAGGCCGAGAAAGAGGTCTCGGAAGAGGCCCTGGTGGCCATAGCCAGGGGCCGCTTCACGCTCTACGAACTCCGCGAGGTCCTGAAGGGCATGAGCAGGAGGGGACGCCTCAGCAAGCTCCTCGGCCTCCTGCCCGGCCTGCCCTACGAGGTCCCGAAAGAAGCCTTTGACGAGATGGAGGTGAAGATGAAGCGTTGGCTGGCTATTATGGACTCCATGACGTCCGAGGAGATGACTAACCCGCGTATCCTGAATGCCTCGCGTATAAGGCGCATCGCGCGTGGCTCCGGCACCACCGAGCGGGACGTGAGGGAACTCATCAAGTACTACAACATGATGAAGAAGATGGGCAAGCAGCTGAAGAAACTGAGGCGCGGTCCCCTCGGCCTGAGGCTGGGCCATAGGAAATGGCCTTTTAAGGCGGGTTAAGTATATGGAGTCCATCCTGGCCAAGGCCTTAGAAGCCCTTAAGCGCTACCCGCTCTGTGATGCCTGCCTTGGCAGGCAATTCGGCCTGCTGGGCTACGGCCTGACGAATGCTGAGCGTGGCAAGGCCATAAAGACGCTCCTGACGCTCTCCGCCCACCTTAAGGCCAAATCGGGTGACCCGGAGGGCCTTGAGGTCCTAGTGGTGCTCGCTTCCAACGGCTTCTTTCGCCCCGCCAGGCTATTACTCGAGAAATTAAGCGGGGAGGCGCCTGAGAGAGCCGCCAATTGTTACCTCTGCGAGGGCGTGCTAACGAGGATGGGCGAGCTAGCCGAGAAGGCCCTCAAGCTGTTGGCTGATTACGAGTTCTCCAATTTCCTAGTTGGCGTGGAGCTGCCGAGCTGGGTCGAGGAAAGGGAAGACAGCCTGAGGGCCGAGCTGGGGTTGGAGCATGGGGAGGGCTTGCGCAACGAGCTTAGCCGCGAGATAGGCAAGCGCATCATGGAGGCCACTAGCAAGCCCGTGGAGTTCGCGAGGCCCGACGTGGTGGTGCTTGTAGAGCCTTTCTCCGGCTCCATCAGGCTCCAGGTCAACCCTGTCTTCGTGGCCGGGCGATACAGGAAGCTCGTGAGGGGCATACCACAGGCTAAGTGGGTCTGCACGGCCTGCAGGGGGCGTGGCTGCCCGAGGTGCAATTGGCAAGGGAAGCTCTACCCAACCTCGGTCTCAGAGCTCATAATAGAGCCCATGTTGGAGGCCTTTAGAGGTGAAGATGCGGCTTTCCACGCGGCTGGCCGGGAGGACGTGGATGCTCGGATGCTGGGACGTGGCAGGCCGTTCGTGGTAGAAGTCAAGAGGCCCCGGAAGCGCGAGGTAAACCTGAGGGCTTTGGAGGAAGAGATAAACAGGCGCGCTAAGGGCATGGTCAGCGTCTCCGGTCTTAAATACGCCGATAGGGCCTTAGTGAGGCGTATAAAATCCGAGGAAGCCGAAAAGGTCTATGAGGCCCTCGTGGAGTTCGAGAAACCGGTATCGGACGAGGAGCTGAGGAGGTTAGAGGAAGCCCTGTCCGGCGCGTTGATAAAGCAGTGGACCCCGACCAGGGTGCTGCACAGGAGGGCAGACAAGCTGAGGCTGAAGCGCGTGAGAGAGCTGAGGGTGATCGAGCGTATCTCGCCCCGCGTGGTGCGCTTAAGGGTGCGCTGCGATGGCGGCCTGTACGTGAAAGAGCTCATCACGGGGGATAGTGGCCGGACCACGCCTAGCGTCTCTGAGCTTATAAGGACGGGTGCTAGACCTCTTGAGCTAGACGTAGTGGACGTGCTCATGGAGGGGGTGTAGGGAGCGTGCCTCAGTCAAAGGGGCCTAGGCATAAGACGCGGAAAGTGTTCAGGAAGCACCCACGGGAGCGCGGGAAGCTGAAGCTGAGCCGCCTGCTCAGGCAGTACTCCGTGGGCGAGAAAGTGATCATCAAGGTAGATCCTGCCATCCACAGGGGCATGCCTCACAGGCGCTACCACGGCAGGGTGGGCACGGTCGTCGGCAAGCGCGGTAGGGCCTATATAGTGGAGGTCCCGGTGGGCGGGGAGGTAAGGACGCTCTTCGTCAGGCCTGAGCACCTCATGCCCCACGGAGGGTGAGAATTGCCGAGGAAGATAATCGAGGAGAGGCCTCTTACCATACCTGAGGTGAAGAAGCTGCTAGAGGACCTCGGGCCAGAGGCGGGAGGCGACTTCTTCATACGCACTTACGATTACGTCAGCAAGTTCGCCAAGATAGGGCCTGAGGCCGGTGAGCTCGTCAAGAAGCTGGTTGAGGAAGTAGGTCTCACGGAGGAAGAAGCGGTCCAAATAGTGAATTGCATGCCTGAGACAGAAGACGAGCTCAGGGTCTTTTTAGCCGGTAAAGTAGCCTTCTACAGCAGGGAGAAGCTCAGGAAGATACTGGATCTCCTGGACCAATACCGGTAATCCCGGGCCGGGGGTTTTGGGATTGGAGAGGGGGCGGCCTAGGGGGAAAGAGAAGCGCTACGAGGAATACGCATACGTCCTTGACTTCATCTTCCGCGAGGTCAGGGGCGGGCCGAGGAGGCGTTTCGTGGGCCCCGTGGTCCAGCTCGTGGGCGAGGACTATTTCACGCTCTTAGAGGCTGTGGCCAAGCAGGGCGTGGAGCTCAAGCCCCATGATAGGGTTTACATAGGCCGAAACGAGCGTGAGTACATAGCCTATATCATAGGCCGTATTTCCTACGACGAGCTGACGTCGGCGGCTAAGGCAGAGCTCCCGATAGCTGTTGAATCCATCATAGCTAGGAACGAGAAGCGTTTTGTGGAGTTCTTTAACACGGCAAGCCCCCTTACCCCGCGCCTCCACGCGTTAGAGCTCCTTCCCGGCATAGGGAAGCGCTACATGTGGCTCATAATAGAGGAGAGGCAGAAGAAGCCTTTCGAGAGTTTTGAGGACCTCCAGAAGCGCACGGGCCTGCCCAATCCCGTGAAGATAATTGCCAAGAGGGTTTTGGACGAGCTAAGGGAAGAGCCCAGGTACAGGCTCTTCACCCGCCCCCCGGCCCCCCAGAGGGCCTGAAGGGGCGCTGTCCTTGATACCGATAAAGGCCGTCAAGGCTATCTTAAGGTCCCACGGTCTCAAGCCTAAGAAGAAGTTAGGCCAGCATTTCCTCTTAGATAACAGGCTCATGGAGAGGTTAGCAGATCACGCGGTCTTGGGCAAGCGGGATGTGGTATTGGACGTGGGAGCTGGCCTGGGCTTCTTGTCCGAGGTCTTGGCCCGCAGGAGCGGTGCCGTCCTGGCCGTCGAGATAGATAGGGGCTTAGTTAGGGTCCTGAGGGAGCGGCTAGCCCAATACCGTAATGTGAGCGTTTTAGAGGGCGATATCTTTAAGGTCGAGCTCCCGAGCTTCAATAAGACGGTCTCGGCACCCCCTTATAACATAATCTCTAAGCTCATCTTCTGGCTCCTGGACAAGCCGGGCCTTGAGTTAGCCGTCTTAGTGGTTCAGGAGGAGCTGGCCAGGCGCTTGGTGGCCGAGCCTGGCACGGACGATTACGGCCGCCTCACTATCACGGCTTACTACCGGGCCGACGTGGAGCTCCTCGAGCCCGTGCCCAGGGACCGCTTCTGGCCTCAGCCTGACGTGGATTCCATGGCCGTGAAGCTCGTCAAGCGCCCCCCTCCCTTCAGGGTCGAGGACGAGGCGCTCTTCCTGGCCCTAGTCCGCGGTCTCTTCGCGCACAGGAACAAGACCGTGAGGCGCGCTCTTAGGCTGGCTTTAGCCACGTTAGGCATGGACGAGCAAGCGGCCCGGGATATAGCGCAGGCCAGCCCCCACGCAGGGAGACGCGTGAGGGAGCTCATGCCGGAGGATGTAGCTGAGATCGCGAATTACGTAGCCAAGTGCCTTGGCGGGCGCGAGGCCTAGATAATATTTAAATCCCCCTCGGCATGGCCTCGGGTGAGGTGTCCGCTCGTGAAGCCGAGGTGCTGGCGCAGGATGGAATCGCCCCCTTACACTAGGCGGGAGTATATCGATGGTATCCCGGACCCGAAGATAAGGAAGTTCACGCACGGCGACCCTAATAGGCCCTTCCAGTACGAGCTGGTCTTGGTGGCCAAGAAGTCCGGTCAGATAAGGCACAACGCGCTCGAGGCCGCTCGTGTGGCGGCGAACAAGTACCTTGAGTCCAAGCTGGGCAGGACTAACTACTTCTTCCGCGTGGTCCCTTACCCGCACCACGTGCTCCGCGAGAACAAGATGATCTTCGGCGCTGGTGCAGACAGGCTGCAGGACGGCATGAGGCTAGCCTTCGGCAAGCCCGTGGGCACAGCCGCCCAGGTGTGGGAAGGCTCGCCTGTCCTGTTGGTGCGCGTAGACGAGCCCGGCATCGAGATAGCCAAGGAGGCCTTGAGGCGCGGGGCCTCTAAGCTCCCTCTACCCTGTAGATTGGAGATAAGGAAACTCGTGGAAGCCGATTAAGGGAGTACGTATCAAGCTCCTCTCTTACCCGGGTCTAAGGCTTATCCCCCTAAGATGTCCTCCTACATAGCGGTGTCGGTGTTGGCGGGCGAGGTCCACGTAGTGGAGAAAGAACCAGTCGAGCCCGGCCAGACAGTCGTGGTAGGCCTGCCCGACGTGGGCTTGGTGGGCGTGATAGCGGCCCAATACCTCATCCAGAAGCTCGGCTTGCGCGAGGTCGCTTACGTGCGCTCTGACCTGCTGCCCCCCATAGCCGTGCTGCACGGCGGCCTACCCCACTCGCCCGTGAGGATTTTCGGCGATAAGGGCCTGTTGGTCGTGTTCTCCGAGACCGCTGTCCCAGCCGAGGCCGTGGCCCCGCTCTCTAAGGCCATAGTCGAGTGGTGCCGGTCAAAAGGTGTGAAACTCATCATATCGCTCTCCGGCCTCCCGGTCCCCAATAGGCAGGACATAGACCACCCGGATGTCTTTGGGGCCGCTAGCCTGCCAGAGGCGCTTGAGGTCCTCAAGGGCCACGACGTGAACGTACTTGAGACGGGCATCATGGTCGGCCCTTATGCGCTCATCCTGCGCTACTGCGCGGAGCAGAAGATACCGGCCTTAGTACTCACAGCCCAGTGCTTCTTCGCTTATCCTGACCCAGAGGCGGCAGCTGCTGTGTTAGCGAAGCTCTCGAGGATATTGGGCGTTGAGATAGACGTAGAAGAGCTCCTGAGGAAGGGCGAGGAGATCAGGCTCAGGGCCCGCGACGTGATGCGCAGGACGCAGAGGGAGCTAGCCCGCATGCGTAAAGCACAAGAACTCGACATACCGCTTTACGCGTGAAGGAGGCGTGATAGCATGGCCGAGCCCGAGAGGCCCAGGAGGCGGAGGGGACTTTTCGAGCTGCTCTGGGAATACGCGGAGGAGCTCGAGCGTAGGGCCGAGGAGTTCATCGAGTCGGTCCTGGGCATCGAGAAACCGTCTTGGGACGTAAGGGGCAGGTGTATAGAGCCCCTGACGCACGTCTCCATAGCGCCCGATGAGGTCGTGATCACCATGGACTTGCCCTTCGTGAAGCCTGAGACCATACAGGTCCGCCCGCTTGAGGAAAACCTAATAGAAGTAGTAGCCGAGATGAAGAGGACGCTAAGGCCCCAGGACCTCGGCGTTCTTCATGTGGACGGCGAGTTCCGCGAGATGCGCTGTAGGACGCGCGTGCCCGTGCCCGTGGAGATGGCCGCTATGAAATTTGAGTTCCGCAGGGGTATCCTAGAGGTCCGGCTACCTAGGAAGAGGAGAGCATAAAGGAGGGGGCACCGGTCATAAGTGGCTGATCCTCAGAGGCTCCTCTCTAGTTCTGCTTCTGTCCTCTCGCTCATGGAATATACGGCTCTTATCAGACTCTTCCCTATGTCCAACAGGTTTATGCCCACTAGGATGAAGAGGAAGCGGCTAGCATCCACGGTCACGGCCACCGGGGCTGGCACGCCCATTTCCGGCGTGAGGACCACGCTTATCACGCCTCCGCCGGTGGCATAGAGGAAGAAGAAAAGGAGCGTTATGCCCCTCCCTATGGAGAAGGCGTGTTCGAAAGCCGTGCCCTTGGTGAACTCCGTGCTGACGGTGAAGAAGACCACTATGGTGGCGAAGAGCACTAAGAGGTCCCTAGGCGCTAGGCCAGCGGGCGCCACCCCCCCGAAGGCTTCTAGGGCCTGGGAGAGCAAGTAAGTCGGCACCACATAAGACGTGATATAGGCCAGCACGCCGGCGCCCGCTGCCCTGCCGATCCTCACGAGCAAACGCTTCACGCGGGTCTTGAGTCCTTCCTCAGACACGGTATTCCATCACCTCCAGGGACAGCTGGGTCTCCTTTATCGCTACGTGGGCTACCAGGGTACCTGAGCCCGTCCAGAGCTCCGGGTGGAGTATGGATATCTCAAATGCCCCATCGAACGCGGCCCCCGGTGACATAGATACTTTGTCCGAGGTGCCCAGGCTCTCCCCGCGGTCGTTCAGGGCCTCCAGCCAGATCTCGTAACCCATGGGGGAGTGGTTGCTAAAGCTCATGTTGACGAGGAGAGCGTTACCCACGAACTGATACCCCCTGACCACCAGGCCCGACATAGGAGCGCCCCAGGGCACGGAGGAGTTCATGTTCAACACCGTGCCGAAGACGTAAGCGTAGGTGAGGGATATGTAGATGGCCAGGTCTATCGCAGTATCGTTGAAGGCGAGCACCTTTATCACCTCTGGCTTCTGGGCGAGCCCAGCTAGGTCGAGCACTATCTCGTGGATCAGGACGCCCCTCTCGCGCTTCCTTATGGCCGGTAGCGTGGAGCTGGCGTTGGCCAGCACATCACCTGTGAGATTCAGAACCATGACGGTGCGTATGTTGAGGTTAGTTATATCGTGGAAGCCCCCGTTATAGATGGTCACGTTAATGGAGAAGATTATGGAGGCGTCCTCCTGCCGTATGGTGGCTGCCATGCCCTCCACACGTATCTGGGTCGCTGAGTAGATGACGGTAGCTAGGAAGACACCCAAGAACAGCCACAGCAGGCCGGTGGCGACAGCTAACGCCCTCAGGGTGACCTCCAACGATTGGCCCTCCCTTTAAACTCCAGCCAGCGCGCTTACCTGCTCGCTGTCTCAGGCGGAGGGATATAGGTCTCAGTCGGCGGGTAAGCGGTCGGCGGAGGCGGGGGCACGGTGGGCGGTGCTTTAACACGTGGGGGCGGCAGCGCCCTGAGCAGTTGGACGCCCCTACTGGTCAGCACGACGCCGGCCCAGCCCATCACGCCCAAGAACATGACCTTAATACATGGCTCTATGAGGTACCTGAGCACCTCGGTGAAGATGACCCAGGGATCGCTGCCGGCAGGTATGCTGATGGTGGGGGCGGCGAGGTACTCTTGGTAAGCGCAATAGAAGGTGAACAACAGCAGCCCTATGCCTACCGCCAGTAGAGCTACGCCAGCAGCCCTAGCCGAGTCCATCTACTCACCACTGGCAGTAAGCTGTCAAGGGATTATAAGCCTTGTGAAGCTGGTGTGAGGGCCTTAGAGCCCAGGTAGAGGAGACCATAACCTATTCCCTGGGCGATGAGCAGGAGGAGCGCCAGGAAACCAGCGTTGAGGAGCGCGCGAACCTCGGGCTTCACGTAACGGCTGAAGTCCATGCCCGTCAGGGCTTTTATCGTGTAAAGTAGGTCCACGTTGAGAGGCCAGGGCAAGGCAAGGCCTGGCCTGGTCATGCTGATGTAGGCTATGGCAAAGGAGCCGAGGACTATGACGGTGCCCAAGAGGAGGGCCAGCCCACCCGCTAGCCCGCGTGCCATATCCTACGTGGCCTCCGGTCAGCACGGTCGCGCGGAGGACATATAAGTATTGGCCCGGGAGGCCGAAGCTTTAAGGAGCCAGTCCACAAGCCATGAGGAGGATGAAGAGCTTCAAGGTGCTGTTAGTTGGGGATGGCGGAGTGGGCAAGAGCACTTTATTGGACGCCTTCAGGCTCAAGCGCTTTATCGAGCACGAGGCCACCATAGGCCTCAGCTTGGTAACCTGCACCATCGAGCAAGAGGGCAAGGTGAAGTGCAAGCTCACCGTCTTCGATTTCAGCGGCCAGCCCAGGTTCGTCAGGATGATCTATAACGTGCCTAAGCTCATCAGCAAAGCCCATGGAGCTATCCTGGCCTTTGACCTATCGTCCCTCATGACCTTGATGAACTTACTTGATTGGATCAGGTTGATAAAGGAGGTGAACGGGGATATCCCAATGGTATTAGTCGGCACCAAGGCAGATTTAGAGCGAGAAGTGGGTGAGGACGAGATAAAGGAGTTCATGGAGAAGACGGGCATAAGTGTGTACATCGAGACCTCGGCTAAGCTGATGAAAAATGTAGATAAGCCGTTCAAAACGTTGGCACGTATGATGGAGCAACGAGCTAGGGGTGTATCTCACTAATAGTTAAGCTTATTTTAAAGCAAAGAGGAGGGAGATGTGAAAAGGGAGTGGGTGGGTTGGGTTTGGCGGAACTCGAGAAACTCAGGGATATCCTAGCATCCATAAAGAACGAGACGCCCGGTGTGAGGGCTTTAGCGGTGATAAGCCATGATGGTTTTGTAATAGAGAGCTTAATGCCCTCCAGCGTGGATGAGGATCTAATGGCCGCTATGGGCTCTTCTGTCCTCAGCATAGCCGAACGCATGGGCATCGACTTGAAGCTAGGGGAATTCGAGATGGGCGTGGTCTGCGGCAGCGATGGCTATCTGCTCCTCACTAGGGCTGGCGAGGGAGCTATACTCCTCCTCCTCGTGAATAAGGATGTCAAGTTAGGCGTGGCCTTCTACATTGCTAAGAGGACGGCTGCGAGGATAGCTGAGGCCCTTGAGGGCGTCGCGGTAGAAGAGCTGATAGCATCAAGGTGGAAGTAAGGGCCCACGTCAGGAGGGCCCCTTTCCTCAAGCATAATCAGCCAGGCTCTTCTGGACCCATTCTTCCCTCTTAACAGCTTCAAGGTCTTCCCTTGTGATCTCAGCGCCTAACTGCTCTTTTATGCTGAGGGCCAGCCTGGCGCCCACCTGGGGCACCTTCATTAGCTCTTGGACACTAGCTCTCCTCAGGTCCTCTAGCGTCCTGAAGCCAGCGGCGTAAAGCAAGCGCGCTCTCACGCGCCCAACGCCCTTCAGGCGTACTAAGGGCAGTAGCTCCTCCCTGACCCCATGCCTCACGCGCTCCATGAGCACCGAGAGCTTCACGGCCGCTTCCTTATGGCCGAAGAGAAGGGCTAGCTCGCGGGCGGAGTAGAGGAGCCAGCGGGCTGTTTCCACGAGCCTGTAGAGGTCGCCTGGCTGGACCCTGAACTGCCCTAACAATTGGTCTTCTGGCTCTTCCTCTATCCAAGCCCTCAGGACCCATGCTACCTTGAGCTCGCCCAGGAACTCCTCAAAACCTATAGCGTCTTCCTCTGGGTCTGGCGGCCCGAAGAAGAACTCATCCTCGTGCTCGTCAAGGAAGGCCACTAGCTCCTCTAGCTCGCTCCTGTAGGGCCTCAGCTTAGGCCACATATCGGGCGTGTGGGCGATTAGGTGGAGGAAGCTCAGGTCCGTGAGCTCGCTGGGCCAGCGGCCCATGAGGGCTGTCTGTATCACCACGGCTGTCTCGGGGTTTATGTAGAGCTCGGAGACCCTCTTGCCGAAGCGCGTGGCCCTGAGGTCGCCGCCATCGCCTCTCACGACCATGCCGTGCTCCTCTATGAAGCTTAGGGCCTTCCTTATGACGGTCTTCATGGTTCCCAGGCCGTATTGGTGGGCGTAGAAGGTGCGGGAGAAGAAGCCGTAAAGCTCTCCCTCGTTCGTGGCAAAGCCAGAAGCTATGGTGGCCAGTACATGCGCCCTTAAGACTTTCTCCCTAGCTAACTTAGACCAGATGCGCTCTGGCTCGGCCAGCACGTAGGCCTCCAAGAGGTAGTCCAGCTCTTCCTCCGTCCTCGCGATCAACACGGCCTCGCCCACCTTGTCGTACTTCGGCCGTCCCGCTCGCCCGACCATCTGCTTGTAGTCCAGCACGCTTATCTCATAGAGGCCGTAGCCCGGCTCGTAGCGCCTGTAATCGCTTATGATGACCGTCCTAGCTGGCAGGTTCACGCCATAAGCGAGCGTGGGCGTGGCCGTGAGGACCTTTATGTGGCCTGCCCTGAACTCGCGCTCTATTATGCGCCTGTGGGCCGCCCCGAGGCCCGCGTGGTGGAAGGCCACGCCCTGCCTTACCAGCTCGGCCAGGGCCTCGCTAAGCCTAGTCCTCTCGCCGGCCGCCAGCACTTCCTCCGCTATCCTGGCCAACAGGTCCTTAGCAGCCTCGGAGAGCCTCTCGCCCACGAAGCTCGCAAGCCTTTTGGCCACGCTTACCGCCCTCTGGCGTGTACTCACGAACACCAGGACCTGCCCGCCCAGGCGTAGCGTCCTCTCGATGAGGGCTAGGACGGGCTTCCTCGTGCTCCCCGTAGGCAGCTTGAGCACCTCGCCGTCCTTGAACACTACCTCGTCTTGGCAGAGGACGCCTTCTCTCAGCTCCACGGGCCGCCAATCCGTGTCCACCACGGCTGCCCTCAGCCATTCTGCCAGCTCGCCCGCGTTGCTCACCGTGGCCGATAAGGCCAGTATTTGCGCCCTGGGGCTCAGCTGCATCATCCTAGCCAAGACCACCTCGAGCGTGGGCCCCCTGTCCGGGAAGGTGAGCAAGTGGATTTCATCCGCGACCACCAGCGATACGTCCGCCAGCCAGGGCGAGCGGTGCCTCAGGAGCGAGTCAGCTTTCTCGTTCGTGGTTACGATTATGTCTGCCCCGGCCAAGTGGAGTTCTGGGCTATCGTAATCGCCTGTGGAGATGGCTACCCTCACCGGCGAGCCATCGGGCTTGAGCACCCGCTCGAAGCGCTTGAACTCCTCGTACTTCTCATTCGCCAGGGCTCTGAGGGGCGTGAGGTAGAGGGCCTTCCCGCCACGCTCTAGGACGTGCTTCATGGCACATAAGATGGCCACGAGCGTCTTCCCGGACGCGGTCGGGCTGGCCAAGACTATGTTTCGTCCCTCGAGCGCACCAGCCCTTATAGCTGCCTCCTGTGGCGGATAAAGCTCAGTTATGCCTTGCTCGCGCAGGATAGCCTTCACCTGCTCATCCACGGGCAGTTCGTCCACGCGCAAGGCCCCGGGCGCCTCACACCTTCCTGTACCTGCCAGGCCTTACCTCAAATATCAGCCCGTCCCTACGTAGCACGCCCAGGAGACGTGTTACCTCCGCCTCTGAGACGCCCTCGGCCTCTAACTCGCGTATCAAGTCGGCCTCGGAAACGCCATCCCCCTCGTCCAGCCTGGCTATGGTGTTCAGTACCAGCTGGAGCTTATCGCGCAGGCTCTTAGGCTTGCCCGTCATTATCACGTCTATATCTATGCGCTTCGTCTCCAAGTCTATGCCCACCTCCTGGAGGGAGCGCTTCATGATATTTATGGCGGCCTCAGCGTCTTCAGCCGTCACGTACTCGCGCAGGGCCGCCCTGGCGCGGGCCTCAGCGATCCTTATGAGAGATTCCAGTTGACGGGCCGTTATGGCTATCGGCGAGCCCTCCCCCTCGCTCCTGGAGCGCATCTGGAGGTAAAACTCCCTTATGCGCTCTATGGCCTCGTCCGTCAGCTTGGGCTCGATCATCTTCGCGTAGCTGATGTACTTGCGCAGGAGCTCTGGCGGTATGGGGGGCTCTAAGGCCATTTCCCGTGCCCTGTGCGTCTCTAAGATGTGCTCCGCCATTCTGGCATCCCGCTCCTTGTCCGGCACGTCCCTTATCACAAAGATCAAGTCGAAGCGCGAGAGGATGGTAATGGGCAGCTTGGAGACGTTCTCCACCACCGACCTGTACGGGTCGTAGCGGCCTAAATCGGGGTTCGCGGCAGCTAAGATGGCCGTGCGGGCGTTCAGGGTGGCCACAATACCGCCCTTAGCTATCGAAATAGATTGCTGTTCCATAGCCTCGTGCATGGCAACTCTGTCTTCCGGCCTCATCTTCTCGATCTCGTCTATACAGGCCACGCCCTTATCAGCCAGGACAAGCGCGCCAGCCTCGAGGCTCATGCCCCCCTGGGCCTCGCGTATCACGGCTGCCGTCAGGCCAGCAGCGGTAGTGCCTCTCCCGCTCGTGTAGAGGCCCCTGGGCGCTATCCTGGCCACGTACTGGAGGAGGGCGCTCTTGCCCGTGCCCGGGTCGCCTATGAGGAGCACGTGGATATCGCCACGTTTGCGCACGTCGGGTAGTTCCTTGCTGACGCCCCCGAAGAGGAGATACATGATGGCCTCCTTGATGTGCTCGTAGCCGTAGATGGAGGGCGCTATGGATTTTATGATTTTCTCGTGGATGTTCGGGTCCTTGGCCAGCTCCCTTATCTTAGCTTCCTCCTCTGGGCTTATCTCGATGGCCTCTTCTTCGCGCGTGGTGGCCTCCACGTTGTTAGCCTCTATGTACATCTCCAGCCCCCTCCTGAGCCGGCCAGCCGGGCTGGCCACGCGCACCACGCCTGTGATGACCACTCGGTCGCCTGGCCTAGCCACGTCCACCAGATCGGAGCCCACTATGCGCACGTTCACCCAGCGCGGCAGCTGGCCCGGCGGCAGGTCCTCGGGTTTCTCCTGGACGCGTATCTCTTGGTAATCTATGAACTCCGTGCGGCTCTCGTCTAGCTCAAAGGGCCCCTTGCTCTTGCAGTAGGGGCAGGTGCGCGGCTCCGGCGCGGTCAGCATGGGCTTCCTTATGCCCGTGACGATGAGCTGGTCGCAGCGCAAGCACTTGAAGACGGCGTTTACCACGAGCGGCCTGACGGGCGTGGCGCGGACTACTATGCCCTCTACAGAAACCAACTTGCCTATGTGAGCCGAACTCAAGCGCCTGAGGGGTAGTATCTCTGGTAGCCTGTTTATGCGGACCGTGACCTCCCTGACCTTCTCGGCGTATTCGGGCTCCTCTATCTTCAACTGCTCTTTTGCGGCCGCGCTGGCGTAGGACAGGACGGTGACCGGCTGCTCGATGAGCGCCTTAGCGAGCTCGGGGCTCCGCGCGTAGATGTCCTCGAAATCCACGATCACAGAGGTGCTGCCGTCCCTGGCCATCTTCGCTATCCTCTGCCTGTACTTCTCCAGCTTGAAGAGCGCCTTGAACTCCTGTTCGGCTAGCTGGGCTATTCTAGCCTCCTCTGGCCCTACCTCGGCGGGCAGGGCTTCTACCTCTGGCGGCCCGCTGGCTGGGTCAGCCAACGCCAGCACCCCCTATCCCTACTACCTTCTCCCTCCAGGCGTCGGCGAGATCCCCTATCACATCGAAGAGCAGCTCTTCCTCGGGCGTCAGGTACTTGCGCGTGAGGGGGCTCCTGGCCACGCTCGAGGCCAGGGAGACTATCTTCTTCAGCCTCACGTCCACTATATCGCGGGCCATGTGCTGGAGCCTGCCCAGCTCCGCTAGCCTAGAGGGGTCCCTCTGGGCGTCATCACGTACTTTGGCCAGGAGGCGCCTTAGCCTCGGGTAAAAATCGCCCGGCAGCTCGGCCGCCAGGCCTTTAGAGAGGCGCGTCTCCCTGCTGTGCACCCTTATTAGCTCCTCAGTACTCAGCTCAGGTGGTTCCACGAGCTTTACCACGCCCTTCCTGGCCAGCTCTAGTGCCACCCAGAGCGGCAAACTGTATCGCTCCCCTTTGCTAAAAGGCCCTATCGCCAGTCCGGGGAGCTCGAGGGCCTGGAAATCGCACTCTGCCTGCACGCGCACCTTGGTGTTAAGGAACTCGAACTCGGCATTTGAGATAGCACGTTCTACCTCTTCCCTCATGCTTGCTCGTGTTGGCTGGGGGGCGGCCCTATATAGGGCCGCCTCACAAGGTCTTATCACGCCCAGCGGGGAGAGCTGAGCGTAAGTGTTCCCTGCCTGATGCCGGCTTTCAGATAGCCAAATCTAGGTCGGCCGGGGCATCCTTATCCGCGTGGGGAGGCAGGCGCGTTAAAGCAGCCGGTGGCTCGGGCATCCCGAGCGTGAAATAAGCCGGTGCCAAAGGATATAAGAGGCCCGTAGCTGGGCCTCACGTAGAGGGAGCTGAACATGTCGGTTATGATGTGGACGGAGAAGTACAGGCCTCGCAGCCTGGATGAGATGGTGGACCAGGAGGAGATAGTAGCGCGTCTGAAGGGGTTCGTGAAATCCGGCAACGTGCCTCACTGTCTCTTCGCTGGTCCGCCCGGGACGGGCAAGACCACGGCTGCTCTATGCTTAGCCCACGATCTCTACGGGCCTGAGTACCCGAACTACATCATGGAGCTGAACGCAAGCGACGAGAGGGGCATAAATGTCATCCGCGAGACCGTGAAGACGTTCGCGCGGAGCATGGCCATGGGGAAAGTGCCCTTCAAGCTCCTCATCTTGGACGAGGCGGACAATATGACGGCTGATGCCCAACAGGCCCTGAGGCGTATTATGGAACGCTACACGGAGACCTGCCGTTTCATATTGATCGCGAACTACTCGGCTCGCATCATAGAGCCCATCCAATCGCGCTGCGCTCCCTTCCGCTTCACTTACCTCAAGCCCGAGTACATAGCGGCCCGCCTAAGGTATATCGCGGAGAAGGAGAACGTCGAGCTGCTCGATTCAGGCGTGGAGGCCATATTAGACGTGAGCGGCGGGGATCTGCGCAAGGCCATTAACACGCTCCAAGCTGCCGCGAGCCTGGGTAAGCCCGTAGATGCGGAGGTGGTCTACGCCGTGGTGGGCCACGCTAACCCGGCCCGCGTGGCGGAGATGATCCAGACGGCCCTGGACGGCGATTTCATCAAGGCCCGCGAGATACTGCGCGACCTCATATGGCGCTACGGCGTGGCCGGCACGGACCTGATAAGGCAGATCCACAGCCAGATATTCAGGATGGATATCCCAGAGCGGTGGAAGGTCCGCATAGCCGAAGTGGTGGGCGAGATAGATTTCAGGCTCGTCATGGGCGCTAACGAGGAAGTCCAGCTCAGCGCCCTCCTGGCCCACCTAACCGAATATGGTGCTCTCATGAAGCGGGGAGGCTGATATGGCGTATCAGCTCTGGACGGTCAAGCACAGGCCTAGGACGCTCTCAGAGGTCGTGGGAAACGAGAAAGCTAAGGCGACGCTCTTAGAGTGGGCTAAAGCGTGGAAAGAAGGGCGTGTGCCGGAGAAGAAGGCCGTCTTCCTCTACGGCCCCCCCGGCACGGGCAAGACAGCTGCTATCCAGGCTTTAGCAAACGACCTGGGCTTCGAGCTCATAGAGACGAACGCCAGCGACTTCAGGACTGCGGAGCAGATAGAGCGTTTAGTAGGGCCGGCTGCCCTAGCTGGTTCCCTGTTCGGGAAGCCCAGGATGCTATTATTCGATGAGCTAGATGGCATAACGGGCACGGCTGACACGGGCGGGCTGGCAGCTATCATGAAGCTCATAAAGGCAGCTAGGTGCCCTATAGCGCTGATAGCCAATAACCCCTGGGACCCCCGCTTCCGGCCGCTGCGAGAGATGTGCCACATGGTGGAGTTCAAGCGCGTGAGTCCCCGGGATATCATGAAAGTGCTCCAGCGCATTTGCGAGCGAGAGGGCATCGTGACGGATAGGGAGGCCCTGGCCTTCTTGGCCAAGAGGGCAGATGGCGATGTGCGCTCAGCTATCATGGACCTCCAGGCAGCTGCCCAGGGCAAGAAGCGCTTGACTTACGAGGACGTGGCTTGGCTGGGCACGCGCGATAGGAAGAAAGAGATATTCCGCGTTTTAGGTAACGTCTTCCACGCTGAGTCGTGCGCTAGAGCCATGAGCGCTACCAAGGAAGCCGATGTGGACCTGGACATGCTCTTCGAGTGGATTTACGAGAATGTGCCCAGGGCCTACAAGGACCCGGGAGACGTAGCCAGGGCCATGGAAGCGTTGGCCAGGGCCGACCTCTTCAGGGGCCGGATAGTGAGGACACAGGATTGGGGCCTGGGGCGCTATTTCACGACCTTCATGACCGCTGGCGTGGCTATGGCGAAGAAGGCCAGCAAGCCAGGCTTCGTGAAGTTCAGCTTCCCTGAACGCATAAGGTACCTGTCCAGGGGTAAGACCGAGCGGGAGCTCCAAGCGGCCATCGCCCAGGCCATAAAGAGGCGCTGCCACGTCTCGGCCAAGGAAGCCAAGGAGAAGATAGTGCCCTATCTCCGCGTGATATTCCAGAATAACCCGGAGATGGCCGCTGGCTTGGCCAAGTGGCTGGGCCTCAACGAGGAAGCGGTTCGTTACCTGGCGGCTGACGCAAGGAAGGCCAAGCAAATCCTAGCCCTCATGGAGAAAACCTAAGCCCGCCGATCAGCAGGGTGCTTTATCCCTTGAGGGCATCCCCGGGCCGGCTTTCTAGGGGGTAGCTGAAGGCTTTGAGGCTTCCCCTCTTTAAGGCGGCCCGTGGAACTTGGTGCACCTGCCCGCCGAAGTACAACCTGAACGTCTACAAGGGCCGTTGTGCCCACGGCTGCCTCTACTGTTATAGCATAAAATTCCCGAGCTTCCGCGAGGGGCCTCCCGAGCCCAGGAAGGACCTCGGAACCCGTATCGAGGTCATGGCATCCCGCACGCGCCCCAACATGCCCGTCATGGTGAGCGATTGCACGGACCCCTACCAACCCCTCGAGGCCCGCCTCCGCCTCACGCGCCGCTGCCTAAGCGTGCTCATCCACCACGGCTTCCCGGTCTTGGTCGTGACGAAATCGGACCTAGTGACCCGCGATGCAGATGTGCTGTCCTCCGGGCGTTGTGTGGTCTCCATCACCATCACGACCTTAGATACGGACTTAGCCAGGCGCTTAGAGCCTGGAGCGCCCAGCCCCTCAAGGCGCTTGAGGGCCTTAGAACGCCTCTCTGAGCTGGGCTTGCCCGTGACGGCCCGCGTAGATCCCATCCTGCCGGGCTTAAACGATGACCTAGCCAGCCTGAAGGAGCTAATCCAGGCCATAGCCGACGCCGGGGCTAGGCAGGTAACGAGCTCCACGTTCAAGCCTGTGAGAGGCACGTTCAAGCTGATGGCCCAGGAGGCCCCGGACCTCTATGAAACCGTGAGACCCGCCTACGGGGGCGCTAAATGGGTGGGCGGCTACCTTTACCTGCCCACCGAGCGCCGCTACGAGCTTATGCGCGCCGTCAGGGACTTGGCCATCAGGGCTGGCCTAGAGTTCGCCGTCTGCCGCGAGGGCTTCCCGGACCTGAACACCACAATATGCGACGGGACGGCGTACATACGCGCGGGTAGCCGCGGCATCATGAGCTTCTTTTGACCGGAACTCCCTCGGGCTTCGAGGCACACGTCTTAAGAGCAGGAGAGCTCAAAAAGGCGTTATTCAGGAGTCCGGCGGCCAAATGGTCCTTAGTAGGCGTGTTAGTGGTATAGATAAGCTCTGTCTGGCTAAGGGGCTCTTAAAAGCAGGTCTTGGTGTGGAAGTAAGGGCAAGCTGATGACGTGGGCAGTTAAGCCCTTCTCGCCCGCGCCCGACTACCCCACGAAAAAGCTAAATAAGAGTTGGCAGGCTCCTCCCATGAGCCGGAGGTGCGCGATGGAGGATGAGCAGGTCTGAGAAGCCCCACTTGAACTTGATCGTCATAGGGCACGTGGATCACGGGAAGTCCACCATGGTAGGCCACCTGATGTACCTCTGCGGCGCCGTGGACGAGAGGACCATAAGGCAGTACGAGGAGGAGGCCAAGAAGCTGGGCAAGGAGACGTTCAAGTTCGCCTGGGTGTTGGACAGGCTGAAGGAAGAGCGAGAGCGCGGCCTCACGATTGACCTGACGCACTTGAAGTTCGAGACCCCCAAGTTCTACTTCACAATCATAGATGCGCCGGGCCACAGGGACTTCGTGAAGAACATGATAACGGGCGCCAGCCAGGCCGACGCGGCCATACTGGTGGTCTCGGCCAAGAAGGGCGAGTTCGAGGCAGGCATAGGCCCGGGCGGCCAGACCAGGGAGCACGCTTTCCTGGCCTTCACCATGGGCATCCGCCAGATGGTGGTGGCTATCAACAAGATGGACGACGCGACCGTGAACTGGAACAAGGATAGGTACGAGGAAGTGAAGGCCCGCGTGGCCGACATGCTGAAGATGATAGGCTACAAGGTCGATAAGATACCCTTCGTGCCCGTCTCTGGTTGGACGGGCGATAACCTGGTGAAGAAGAGCGAGAAGATGCCCTGGTACGATGGCCCTACGCTCATAGAGGCCCTGGATACCTTCGAGGTGCCGCCTAAGCCCATAGACAAGCCCCTCAGGATACCCATCCAGGATGTCTTCACCATCACGGGCGTGGGCACCGTGCCCGTTGGCCGCGTGGAGACGGGCGTGCTGAAAGTAGGCGATATCGTGGTCTTCATGCCGGCCAACAAGCAGGGCGAGGTGAAGTCCATAGAGATGCACCACCAGAGGATAGAGCGGGCTGAGCCGGGCGATAACATAGGCTTTAACGTGCGCGGCGTCTCCCGCAAGGACATCAGGCGCGGCGACGTGGCTGGCCACCTGGACAACCCGCCCACGGTGGTGAAGGAGTTTATAGGCCGTATCATCGTGATATACCACCCGACCTCCATAGCCGCTGGTTACACGCCTGTCATGCACGCCCACACGGCTCACGTGGCCTGCAGGTTCGCGGAGCTCTTAGCTAAGATAGACCCGAGGACGGGCCAGGTAGTGGAGGAGAAGCCCAGCTTCCTGAAGACCGGTGATGGCGCGGTAGTGCGCTTCCAGCCCCTGAGGCCCGTAGTGCTGGAGGAGTACCGCAAGATACCCGAGCTCGGTAGGTTCGCCATAAGGGATATGGGCCAGACCGTGGCCGCTGGTGTGGTGCAGGAGATCACCGAGACCTGGCCGCTGAAGTAGTCGGGGAGAACGCTATCTCCTTAGACACGGCTCACTACTCCGATTTTTGCTAGCCATATCTTGGCTGAGAGGGCATTATGCCGCAACGTTATTCACGCTAGTCCGGCTAGGCCCCGGCGGTGTAGGGCTTGGTAGTAGTGGTTGTGCATGGTGGCGCGGGGGCCTGGCTCAAGGACAGGCTAGCTAGGGCGTTAGAGGGCGTGGTCAGGGCAGCCGAGGAAGGTTTTAAGATCCTCAAGGGGGGCGGGAGCGCTTTAGATGCGGTCGAGGCAGCCGTGATGGTCATGGAAGATGACCCAATCTTCAACGCAGGCGTGGGCTCCTCCCTCAATTTGGCAGGCGAGGTAGAAGCGGAGGCATCCATCATGGACGGCAGCACGCTCGCGGCCGGGGCGGTGGCGCTCGTCAAGGACGTGAGGCACCCGGTTAAGCTGGCTAGGTTGGTGATGGAGGAGACAGATCACGTCTTGCTCACTGGCCCAACAGCCGAGAAACTAGCGGATATCTTCGGCCTCGAGAAGGCCGAACTCAAGACGCCTGAGCGGGTGAAGCTATGGGAGCACTGGCTCGGGGAGCTCAAGGCCGGCCGGGCCAGGTATTACGTCAAACTCCCGGAACTCATGAGGTCTTACCCGGACCTGGCGCCGGGGACCGTGGGTGCCCTGGCCCTCGACGGCGAGGGGCGCTTAGCGGCGGCTACCTCCACGGGAGGCCTTATGCTCAAGCTGCCCGGCCGCCTGGGCGATAGCTCCCAGATAGGCGCCGGCACTTATGCGGATGCCTTTGGCGCTTGTTCGGCCACGGGCATAGGCGAGGTAGCCATAAAGCTCGGCCTAGCCAGGATGGCCTGCCTCTTCATGAGGGTAGGCTTGAGCGCGCCTGAGGCAGCCCAGGCCTGCATGGGCCTTGTGCTCCAGGCCTTCCCCGGGACCCCTATGGGCGTGATAACACTCGACGCGAGTGGGAAGGTGGGCGCGGCCCACACGTCCCGCTCCATGCCCTGGGCCTATATGAGAGACGAGATGGACAAGCCGGAGGCCTCCGAGAAAGGCGTGCTGGTCGGCAAGGGCCTGGTTTAAGGCACTAGGTCGTAAAGGGAAGCCTCAAGCTCTGCTAATACGTCCTCGCAGAGCTTTTTCACGCGCTCATCTTGGCAGCGCTCCTTTAAGGTCCTGATGAACTTATAACGGACCTTAGCGGTCTCCATCTCGCAGGCATGGCCGTAGAACGGGCGCCCCTCTAGGTAATTCTTCATCTGGACCGCCTTCTGGACTAGGAAACTCGCGGCCAAAACGGGGTTCTTCACGGCCTCCGTACTCAACCAGACCATGGCCTCCTCTGGCCTGAGTTGGGAGAAGCCCTCTACTTGCACAACGGCCCTTATGTAGGCCCTCACGAGGTCCCCGTAGCCCGCTAGGTCAACGAGCCCCAGCGCCTCCCTCACGGCCTCTACGAAATCGGCGGAACCCTCTACGGTTATCTCGTGCCTATAACCTGCCTTTATGAGCTCTAACGCCTTTCTGATGTCTTCCTCGGTGATGAGCTTCTCGGGGAACTCACCCGACAACCCAGGGCCACCTCAGGACATGCCCTACCCGGGCCACTTAGGTTTAGCGTGGGCCTCCCACAACCGGGCTACCGGCCACCCAGGGCGGCCGGTTGTGCCGGTCCGGTCATAGGCCCTGTGCTAGCCGGGCAACCGGGGCTGAAAAACAATATCATATCGGCCCCCAGCCCCTCAAGCACATGTCGCTCAGAACTCTTTTAAATGCGGGCTCGCCCGATCCTCGGAGGCCAACGCCGATGAGCGAGGTGGTCGTGAAGCTAGAGGAGGTCTCCAAGCGCTTCGGCCCCGTGCTGGCCGTGGACAGGCTCTCGCTTGACGTATACAGGGGCGAGGTCCTCGGCCTCTTAGGCCCTAACGGCGCTGGCAAGACCACCACGGTGCGCATGATATGTGGCCTCCTGAGGCCCTCTTCTGGCCGTATAACGGTCCTGGGCTACGAGATGCCACGTGAAGCCCTGAAGGCCCGCAAGCATATAGGGCTCCTGCCCCAGGAGAGCGATATTTACGATATGCTCACCGGCCGCGAGAACCTAGAGTATTTCGGCCGCCTCTACGGCCTTGAGGGTGATGAGCTGGCTAAGCGCGTGGAAGAAGTCCTTAAGCTAGTGGGCCTGGTGCACAGGGCCGACGATAGGGCTGGCGAATACAGCGGGGGCATGAAGAGGCGCTTAATGGTGGCCAGGGCCATAATACATGACCCCGAGCTCGTGATACTAGACGAGCCCACCATGGGCTTAGATGTGTTCGCCGTCAGGAGGATAAGGCGCCTCATAAGGCAGCTGGCCGAGGGGGGCCGGACGGTCATACTGACCACGAATGACCTAGAGGACGCCGAGCGCACTTGCGACCGCGTGGCCATAATAGATAAGGGGCGCCTGGTGGCCCTCGGGACCATAAAGGAGCTGGAGGAGCGCTTCCAGGAGAAGGGCTTGGAGGACCTCTTCATCAGGTTGGTGGAGGGGGAAGGAGAATGAGGCCTTGGGCCGTGATAGCCAGGAAGGAAGTGAAAGAACAGCTGAGGTCCCGGAAGACGCTCTTAACGCTCGTGATAACGCCTATACTCGTCTGGCTGGCCTTGGGCGTCATGTACGCCTTCATATTCGGCTCCATGGCGCCCAGCAGCCCCATGGCCAAGCCCCTGGACATGTACTTGACGGTGGAGGACAACGGCCCTTTCGGCGCCCTCGCTAACGCCACGATTTACGCGGTGGCCGCGAACATGAACGTAGTAGTCCACGAGATACCGGCCAAAGAGGGCATGGAGCTGGTGGAAGAGGGCAAGGCAGTCCTCTACGTCCGCGTGCCAGCTAATTTCACGGAGAGCTTGACCACCACGGGCGTGGGGGTCGTGGAGATATGGGTGGACCCCACCAGCACCAAGGCCTCGGCCGTGGCCGGCGCTATAGAAGCAGCCCTCAAGGCCCTGGAGATGCCCAGATACCATATAATGGCCGATGAGAAGCCCATAAGGAAACTGCCTTTCACGCTCCTCATACTCTCCATGATGCTCGTGATGTCGGCCATCTATGGCCCCATGCCCGTGATAACCACTAGTTTCGCGGGGGAGAGGGAGAAGAAGACGCTAGAAGTGCTGTTAGCCACCCCCGTGAGGCGGTCGTCTATCCTGCTCGGCAAGCTCCTGGCCGCCGGCTTCGCGGCCGCCATCTACATGAGCTTCAACGTGGTGGGCTTAGCCATCTACAACGCCATCATGAGCTGGGCTCTAGCTGGCCTGGAGCTAGGCCCTCTCGCCGCGCCCACGTTGAGCTTAGGCCAGGCCCTCGTGGTCATCGCGTCGGCGGTGCTCACCATGTTCCTCTCCGCCTCGCTCGGCATGGCTATGTCCTGTCTCGCCAAGACCGTGAAAGACGCCGAGACCTACTACAGCACCATCCTCATGCTGCCAGTCATGCTCATGGCCATGACGTTCGCCACGCCTAGGCTAGAGGACCTCCCGCTCGCCCTCAGGCTCGTCCTGTTGGCCATACCCTTCACGCATGGTATGCTTATGATAAACAACGCAGTCATATATGGGCGCCCCTGGCCCGTGATAGCTCTTAACGCGCTCTACATGCTCGCCTGGACCGCCGGGGCGCTCATCGTGGGCGCTAAGCTCTTCGAGCGCGAGGAGATAGTGGAGACGCGCAAGATTAAGAGGCCCGGGCAGCGCCCCATTCTTAAGCTGTTCTGGCGTAAGAGATAAGGCCCTATTGACCGTTAAAGTGCCCAATTTATATCTCAAGCCCGAAGGCGCGGAGGAACTCCTCTATGCGCCTGACCTCCCTCAGTAGTTTCCTGCCCTTCTCCGTGAGCTCGTAACGTGTCCGCCCTTCCTCGTCCACCAAGCGCCTTATGAGCTCTTTCTCCTCCATCTCGGTCAGGTAACGCACCAGCCTGTCGTGCGATAGGTTAGCGCCGTAGAGGATGCGAGTCGGCCCGGCTGAGCCACCTTCCTCGGCTATCACGGTCAGTATGTCCGTGATTATCCTCAGCCTAGACCTGTAGCGCGCCCGGCTCCTCCTGCCCCTCAAGCCGAGATCACCCTCAGTACCACAAGCAGGATGCTGAGGAAGGCCAGGAGCTGGAGTAAGTGGCCGGTGATGAAGAGGGCCGCTAAGGCGTGGGAGAGCAAGAAACAAGCGCGGGCGGCGGTGAGGAAGAGGAAGCCGAAGCAGACGAGGAAGGGGTTGAGGTCCCGCTCGCTCAGGAAGTGGGAGGTGGTCCTGAAGCTGAGGTAAGCCAGCAGGGCCAGCACCACGGCCTCGAATAGAGGGTGCGGCCTCATTAGGGCCACGAGGACCTCGGGCTTGATGGAGCGTTGGCCGATGGCCGTCGCTAACGGCCAGGCCAGCCAGGCCGATAAGGCGGTCAATTGGGCCTTGCCGGGCGCTGCCCCGGTCTCACCTGGCCCCTTGGTGTAGGAGTAGGCCAGGATGCCGTAAGAAGCACATTCGCACACGAAGAGGGCGAGGGCCGATACCCGGAGGGCCAGCAGGACGAAAAATGCCTTGAGCCTCGCTAGGTAGAAGATGACTAGACCGGTAGTGAGGCCGTGGCCCATGAGGCCAACCCCTAGGATGAGGAAGGCCGTGAAGAGAGAGAACAGCTGTTTCCCCCCGGCCAGCTTGTAGAACTTGAGGGCGTGGTAGCAGACCAATAGGGCCACCAGCCCCTCGAGGACCTCCATGGCCGAGCTGAAGAGCAGAAACCCGCCTATCATCCTACGTCGGGGCGGCCGAGGGAAATATAAAAGGCTTGTGGACGAAAGCTCCAGACGCTTCATTCCGCCCACTTAAATCCCGCAAGGGCCAGCGTATAACCGGCGGTGGTGAAGATGGGGCTCAGGAAGGCGCTCTTGGTGGCCCTGCTCGTAGCGGCCTCAATCGCTGCCTCGTCCATCGCCTACACTACCCTAGCGGCCTCGGCCAGCTCGAACAGCGCGTCCGCTGGCTCCGGTGGCCAGGGCCAGGGAGAAGTGCTCGTGGAGACCCTCGAGTTCCCCGGCGCCGTCCTCATGGGGGCCTATAAGGGCGAGAAGCCAGCGGTCCTCTACAGCCTAATGGTCTACGGCCCGCGCCACACCACTATCTTGGCCTTCGCGTTCGTTTTCACGGGCATAGCTGAGGTCCAGAACCGCACGCCAATAGCAGTCGCGCGTCCGGCTGATACCGCTTGGGCGCACTCCGATTTCCGCGTGATAAAGCATGACGGCAGGCCCGTGGGCCTGGCCATGGGCTTCAGGAACACCGAGCCGGTGTACATAGAGTACAAGGGCGAGGCCAGCGGCCAGAGCGGTTACTATAACGTGAGCATTACCGTGGTCCTCATGGCCTTCTACTGCCCGAGACTCCACGAGACGGTGGTCGCCAGCTACGCGGCCGAGGGAGGCAATAGGACGCTCGTGGCCTATAGGCTGAACGGAGGGGTATTGCTGGTCGCTGCCTTCAGGATAGCCGATTGGCCGGGAGGTACCGAGGGCTCGCGCCTGCTAGTGGGCTTCAGCGTGCTCCTGAGAGCTGCTGCCTGGCTCCACGATGATGAAGGCGAGGGCGTGAGGGCCAAGGTCTCCTGGGTCGCCCCCTTCTGCGGTTCCACCAGGCCCAGGCTACAGCGCGAGAGCGGCCTAATACGGAGGTCCTTTGCCTTCAAGGATAAGGCCATCGTGCGCGAGGGCGATGGCGAGCCAAAGGCCGTGAAGGCCTTCTGCCTCTACGCCGTGAGAGGTTGGCTCCTCAAGTTGGCCATAGTGGTACCCAAGGCGGACGTGGTGAGGTACCCGGCTTTCAGGGCCTGAAGTGGTTTTCACCTACCCCTACTTTTTTGTCCTTGAGCGTCTCAGGCACGTTTTTAATTCCCTTTAGGATAACTGATCGCCTGAAGGGCGTATGGTACGTAAGCCGCCCGATAAGGCGAGGGGCCGGCGGGTACCGGTGGGCCAGAGGTGGCTGGAGGGTCTCATAGAGGACCCCAGAATAGCCGCCGAGCTTGGGCCAGGGATCAAGAGGCTAGCCGAGGGCGTGAGCGTGGCTTATGTTAGGGCGCTCTGCCTGAAGTGCAAGGGGAAAGGCCTCTGCGGCCGCCCTGATTGTCCTTTCCTGACGGCCCTGAGGCTCTACAGCTCCTACATGCCCGACCTAAGGGGCACGGAGCTAGAGGGAAATAGCCCTCCCGCCGTCTTCGTGGGCCGGCTGGGCTACCCCTACGTGAACATGGGCCCCCTGGTGCCGCCCGTCAGGGCCGACACGGGCCACATGGACAGGCCCGAGGAGTGGTTCGGGCTGTCGCTAGACGAGATAATACGCATGCGCACGGCCCTGGTGAGGGGCAGTTTCCCCGTGGACGTGAGGAAGCCCTGGAAAGCCGGCAAGCTCATGGAGAGGACGTTAGAGCTGGCCTTGGCCGAGAGGCCGGTTGACTCCGAGGCCCTCCTGGCCAACCCCCCTAGGAAAGTCGTGGTGTTAGACGAAGGCGTCCAGCCCTTCGGCCCCTCGGCCCCCCTCCGGGCCTTGGATGTGGACGTGGGCCGCTGGGACCACAGGCTCGAGAGGGCTTACTCGGACACGGATTTGAGGGCGGCTGAGGCTGTCCTATGGCTCTACGAGCGCGGCGTTCCCGTCTCCAAGATACAGAGGGCCTTCAGCGTAGGGGCCTTCGGTCTTGAGCGCCTTAGGCGCTTGGTCCCGACGCGCTGGAGCATAACGGCCGTTGACAGTATCATCTCGCGTGCCCTAGCCGATGAGGTGAAGCGCTACCCCGTGCTGGACCGCTACTTGGTCTTCACGACCTCCTACTTGGACAACCATTACGCCGTCATTTTCGCACCCGAGGCCTGGTCTTACGAGCTGCTCGAGGCCTGGTCCCCAGGCTCGGTGTGGAACCCCTCTTACCGGACTGTCGTGATAGGCGATTGGGAGGGGTGGCAGGGCCGCACTACCTACGCTAAACCCGGCGGCTCTTACTACGCGGCCCGCCTAGCCGTCTGCGAGGCCCTGAAACGCGTGAGGAGGCAGGCCCGCGTCATCGTGATACGCGAGGTGAGGCCCGGCTATATCTTCCCCGTGGGCGTCTGGCAGGTCCGGGAAGCCGTCAGGGCCGCGTTGCGCTCCGAGCCCGTGAGGGCCGATAACCTAGAAGAGGCCCTAGCCGCGGCGGCCAAGAAGCTCACCATCCCCATGCGCGTATGGCTAGGGGCCAGCAAGCTCCTCAGGGGCCTGGTGGAGCAGAAGAAGCTCACGGAATTCTTACGCGCTTGAGGGCGCGCAAGCACCTAGCCAGGGCCACCAGGTGGGGCCTCCCCATCCGCTCGTTCATCTCCAGCCAGCCCGTGTCGGCGTGCCACCTGAGCAGCTCTTCTTCCTCGGCCAGCTGGTGGCCCATGAGGCCGAGGAAGCCCCGGGCCCTGTAGAACATCTCGGTTACCTCGTGGAAGAGCACGTAAGACGCGTAGGGCCTGAGGACCTCCGATAGCCATACCTCGCCATCCGGTATGCCCAATTTGACAGCTGCCCTCGGCCTAAGTCTCACGCCCCCAAAGGCCACGTTGTAACAGGCCATGTGATCCTTGATCAACTCGTGCTCCACGAACCTTACGCGGAAGCTGTGCTCGGCCAAGAAGGCGCTTGCGTCAGCTGGGAGCTCGATACGGGGCCTCAGGGCCAGTAAAGCCAGGAAGGTACGTGCCATGGCTGATATGATGGCCGGGGGCGCCTTCCCCCACAGCCGCCTGATAGCCGAGCAGAGGAGGGCCCTTAGCAAGATGGCTACTTTAATCAACAGCCCCGGCATTACTCCCCTCTAGCCGCTGATGCGAGGCCCCTCAGCCGCTTAAGAGCCTTAAGCCTCTCCTCACGGCCTAACCTGGCCTTCTCTATGGCCTCTCTTAGCACCGCTATAGTCTCGTCCATCAGGGCTCTGTTAACCGGGTAGGGGACACCATCTTTGCCGCCGAAGGCGAAGGAGAAGCGCGCCGGGTCACGCCAGGAGGGCTCCTCACCGTAAACCAGGTCAGCTATTAAGGCCAGGGCCCTGGCGGTGGCCGGCCCGAGGCCCCTTATGGCCAGGAGCTGCTCGTAATCATCTGGCTGGAGCTCGTAGGCGCGGGCTAGGGCATCCCAATTGGCCGTCAGGGGCATCCTGAGATACTTGAGCGGCAGCTGGAGGTTATCCCGAGTTCCGCCCAAGCCCGGGAGCCAGCGGCAGAGCGTCTCCTGCCACTTGGGTCTAATGGACTTGAGGAGCTTTCGGACGCGCTCGGGTCCTTCCTTGGCCAGGTCGACGGAGGCGCGGCGGCACCCCTCGCTCTCCCTAGCCGTCATGTCAAGCGCCACGGGCCTGATGGTATCGCCAGCGATACCGGAGTGGGGCTCTACCACAAAGCCGCCATCGCCCAGCGCCTCGGAGAGCCAGTGATAGCGCCTGGCCGTTTTATCGGCCACGCACATGCCCTGCTGCACGACCGCCCACGTGCCGTCCTCGGCCACGAAGAGGGCGTGATGGTAGAGCGTGTAGCCATCTTGGACAGCTGCGTTATCCACTTTCGCGCACATCCTGCTGGCATAGGTCAGCTCCTCGCGCGCCTTCTCGCTTAAGCCGAGCGCTTCCACCGCGGCCTCTATATCGCGCGGGGTAGCTAAGGAGCGCTTCCCTTTCCCGCCACATACCGCTAGGCCATGCTCCCCCGGCCTGAGGGCCTGCCTGAGGACAGCTGTTATCACGGTCGTGATACCAGAGGAATGCCAATCGAAGCCCAGCACGCACCCCAGCGCCTGGAACCAGAAGGGATCGGCTAAGCGGCGCACTAGCTCGGCTGGCCCGTGCTCTTCCACGAGCAAGACGGCTATGGCGTCCGCTAAACGCACCATCCTGCGCATGAGCCACCTGGGCACGCCGCCCGTGTGGAGCGGCAGGTCGGCTACTCCCGTACGCTTCAAGCTCAAGGAGCGTTTAGGCGCAGCTCCCTTAAGCGTTCTAAACAGGAGCCGTGGAAGGGCTTGAGAGGTCGGTAGAAGTAAGCTACGTGGATATGCCCTACTCTGGTCCACTAATCCGAAAATATTGGTGCGGGCTTATTATAAAAGCTCGCCGGGGGCTAATCCTGGCGCTTCAGCAAACGCCCTTCCCTGTCTATCTCGCCCGCGCGTATGCGCGTGGTGGAGATGGGCTTGCCGTCCTCGGCCAGCACCATCGGTATCACGACGAGCTCCAGGGGCTTGAGGCCTCTCTTGGCCCTCAGGGCGTTCAGCACCTTCGCCCGTGGGGCCGTCTCCTCGCTCACCACTATGGCCTCGAAACCGCCGTCCCAGGCCGCTGGCCCATAAGGGTCTATGAGGGCCACTACCTCCGTCCTGTGAAGTTGGCCTTCACGCATTATGAAGGCCAA
>CAZWYW010000013.1:0-36763 GCA_964638535.1 uncultured Candidatus Bathyarchaeia archaeon
TCTGGTACCTGTACTCCCTCTCCGCCGAGCCCACGGCCTCGCCCGCTAGCGGTAGCTCTAGGTCAGCCGATATGACCACGCTCGGGTTAGCTGGGTCCTCGCGCATGTTGAAAAACTTCAAGTGCTTCGGCCAGTGCGTGATGAACACCGGCCCCAGCTCAGCCGCCATGGCTCTCTCGTGGTAGCTCCTCAGGTCATCGCCCCACTTGAGCTCGAAGCCGCGGTCGTTGAGCCATTTTATGGCTTCCTCATACCTCATCCTCACGTAAGGAGGCTTGAACCGCTCTAGCCATTCTTCCTCCACGCCGAACTGCCTTAGCTCAGCCGAGCGCTCCTCCATCACGCGCCTGACGCCGTACCATATGGTGTTCTCTATGTGGCGGAGCAGCTCGTCAAAGCCGCCTACGTGCTCGAACTCGAAGAGGGAGAACTCCGTCAAGTGCCTGTCATCTACGTCCGGCTCGGCCCTGAAGCTCCTTATCAGCGTGAAGACACGGCTCAGGAACTGCGAGAGCACCTCAAGCTGAAGCTGGGCCGTCTGCGTCAGGTAAGCGAGCCTGCCGAAGTAATCGAGTGTGAACATGGTATCTATGTTCTCGCAGGCGCCGGTAGCCTTGGTGATATGGGGCACTTGGATCTCGATGAAATCAGTCTCATACATGTAATCCCTGAAGCCCTTGAGGAGAGAGTGCTCCACCTTCGCCAGCGCCGCTTTCTGAGCCCAGCCAGGCGCCTCCACGAAAGCCTTCCGAGGCTGCGCTGAAAGGCCTATATAAGTGTTCCTGTGAGCTCCTTAGACGAAACCTTATTATCCACACTAACACGTACCTCTATTACCGAGGGGCTACGTGGATGGCGCTCTGGCGTGGGCCAAGTGTGAATTCAGAGGGATTACGCGCGCGTATCGAGGAAGCCATTAAGCGCTTGAGTTCCCTGACAGGTGTCTCCATGGTCTTGGTGATCGGCCCGGACGGTAAGGAACTGTGCAGGTGGTACCGGACCACCGTGGATAGATCTAGGATAGTGGTCGGCGTCGGCGACGCGATGGGCGTGGCTGTGAGCGCTTCTGGCTTCCTCTCTAAGGTAGGCGGCGGGGCATTCAACGACATAATAATAAGGACAGAGCGCCTGGTAGCTATCATACAATCCGCTAGAGGCGCCCTCCTCATCACCGTGGCCGATAGGGCGGCTAACCTGGCCCTCTTGCTCATAAGGTCTAGGGCGGCGGCGGAAGCCCTCTCCGAGCTTCTGGGGGGAAGGGGTTGAGGGAAGTCCTCGAGGCCGCCGTGGAGAAGGCCCTTGAGGCCGGGGCTAGCTATGCTGAGGCCAGGTTCTCCAAGGTCTTCTCCAATAGGATAGAAGTCCGGCGGGGCAGAGTAGAGCGCGTCGTTCCATCCGTTGAGGTAGCCGGTAGCGTGAGGTGTCTGGTCCGCACCTGGGGCTTTGCCTCCACTACCCGGCTTGATCGGGAGTCCATGCTTGACGCTGCCACACGCGCGGCCAAGTTGGCCAAGGCAGTTTCTACGGGCCCCTGCTCTGAAGTCAGGCTAGCTGAGGTCCCATCTGTCGAAGAAGAGATCGGGATGGGAGACGTGGTAGACCCGAGGGCTATCCCAATAGACGAGAAGTTGGAGGTGGTATTGGCCTGTGATGAGGCAGCCCGGTCCGTGGACGACAGGGTGATCATGACGCGCTTGAGCTACGAGGACTTCGTAGTCATCCGAGCTTTCTGCAATTCCGAGGGCACTTACGTGGCTGAGGCCTGTCCCGTGACGCAGCTCAGGATAGCTATCACGGCTAAGGAAGGAGCCAACGTGCAGACCACCACCGGCAGATTAAGCGCGGCGGCCGGGCAAGAACTCATGGCTTACGGGGACCCGGTCGGCATGGCGGAGAGGCTGGCTAAGCGGGCCGTTGAGCTCCTCTCGGCAGGGAAAGCCCCAGGCGGGAAGATGAAGGTCTTGGTGGATAACAGTGTGGCAGGCCTGATAGCTCTTTGCGTGGGCCTCCTCGCCTCAGCCGAGCTCGCCATGGTGCCTGGCGGTGAGCTGAGCGCCTTCCACGGCAAACTAGGCCAGCAGGTAGCCAGCGAGTGCCTTAACATCACGGACGACCCCGCAGCCGAGGGCCTCACCGTGGCCATGCACTACGATGAGGAAGGCGTGAGGGCCAGGCCCGTGAGGTTGGTCGAGCAGGGCAGGCTGGTGAGCTACCTGCACACGAGATCCACGGCCAACGTCATGGGGCAGGAGCCCAACGGGCGAGCCCGAGCGCCTAGTGCCCTCTTCACGCCCACGCCCTTGAACACGAACACCGTCGTAGAGCCAGGCGACAGGAGCCTGGAGGAACTCTTGGAGGAGTTAGGCGAGGGACTTTACGTGATCGGCCTCGTGGGGGCCTCGATAGGGCGCGCGGTCCACTGCGATTGCGAGGCAGCCTACGAGATAAGGGGCGGCGAGCTCAAGAGGGCCTTCAGGGCCGTGGGCATCACGTTGGACTTGACCGAGGACCTGAAGAAGGTAGAGGCCGTTGGCTCCGATTTCGATGTGGTCTCCCTCACCTTGAGCGAGAGAGACCGCTCTTACCCGGTCTGCGGCGGGGCGCCGCACTTGCTCTTCGGGGAGGTAGCCGTGAGGTGAGGGCCGTGTTAGCACCCGAGGAACTCCTGGCCTATTGCGAGAGAGCGCTTAGGGCCTGTGAGGTCGAGGGAGCTGAGGAGGCCGAGGCCTTCGTGTTAGCTAGGGCCACTACCGAGGTGAAGCTTGATAGGAGGGAGGGGCGGCCGTCTCTTGAGGGGACCAGCACCTCCCGCCTGGGCCTGGCCATCCGCGTCTACCGGGATGGGCGACTAGGCTTCTCCTACACCACGGATCTCTCGGAAGGCGCGCTCAGGGAGGTCATCAGGAGCACCCTCAAGGCTGCTAGGCCTTTAGAGGGCTTCAGGGGCTTCCCGACACCGAGAAAAGCGCCAGGTTTAAGGCTGTTTGACGCTAAGGTGGCCGACTTAACAGAAGAAGAGTGCATGGAGCGCTTACTACATATGGTGGAGGCCGTCGAGTGTGATGAGGGGCTAGAGGTCTCCTCCGCTACCTTCGGAACGAGCATCATCAGATTTGGGATAGCGAACTCGGGCGGCCTCGAGACCTGGGACGAGGGTACGTTCGTTAGGGCCATGTTAGCTGTGTCGGCCAGGGGGGCCCCTGGGCCGACTCCTGCCTCTGCCATCAGGAGGCGTTTGACCGATTTAGACGTAGGTCAGCTAGCACGAGATGTAGCCCAGAAGGCCAAGTTGATGTCCAAAGCTGAAGCCGTTGAGGCAGGCAAGGTCGATGTGGTGCTTAGCCCTTGGGCGCTCGCCGAGCTCCTGGCTTATGCTTTCTCTAACGCCTTGAGAGCCGATAACGTGAGGTCCGGCACATCGGTCCTTAAGGGCAAGCTGGGCCAGCGAGTAGCGTCTAACTGCTTAAGCATCTATGATGACCCGACCCACCAACATGGCATCTGCAGCTTCGGCATAGACGATGAAGGCACGCCCGCCGAGCGGAAGGCCATAATAGAGGGAGGGGAACTGAAGGGCTTCCTCTACGATTCTATTGAGGCCGGCAGGCAGGGCCTGGAGAAGGCCGGGGGCAATTGCATCCGCTGGGAGCCGCCCGCGGTAGATCCCTATTACCCGAGGGATTATAGGTTCAGGCCGGGCATTTACCCGACTAACCTTTTAGTAGAGCCGGGCCGCAGAGGCCTAGACGACCTCTTAAGCGAGCTAGATAGCGGCTTGTACGCGTACGCCAGCCTCGCGGGCTTCGCCATGAGGCCTTCTGGGGACTTCTCGCTTTACGTGCTCTGCGGCTTCAAGGTAGAGGGCGGGGAGCTAGCAGGTGGCCTCAAGGGCTTTAACTTGAGGGGCAACGTCTTCGAGCTCGTCAAGGCCATTAAGTCGGTGGGCTCAAATCTGGAGCCCGTCGTGCCTGAGATGGCTGGCTTCTGCGTGATAGCTCCCCACGTGCTAGTCGAGGGCGTGGAGGTCGTCGGCTGAAGCCCGGCGGGCAGCACATAAATGCCGGGCCTCCCCATGCACGCCGTGGGCGGAGGAGCAACGCCGAGCGAGCTAGACGAGGTGCTATCTAAGATAGGCCATTGGCTGGCCTCCACCCTCGGCCGGGCTAAGCTCGTCTACGTGCGCAAGGAGGTAGTGGAGGAGCCCGAGCTAGGCCCCGAGGTCAGCCAAGTGGGCCTTCACGAGGTCTTAGTAGAGCGCCTGAGGGCGCGGGGCATAGAGCGCCTCTATAAGTTCCAATACGAGGCTTACAAGGCCATCTCGGCTGGGCGGGATGTCTTCCTCGTCTCGGGGGCCGCGACCGGTAAGACAGAGGCCTTCGTGATACCCCTGCTTGACCGGGCGTTAAAGGAGGGCGCGCGGTCCGCGGTCATCTATCCCACCAAGGCCCTGGCCCGGGATCAGCTGGCCCGCTTCCTGAGCTACACCGTGCCCTTCCTGCTCAGGATGGACGTGCTTGACGGTGATACGCCTGAGAAGGAGAGGGCGCGCATATACGCTAACCCGCCCCACCTGCTCATCACCAACCCCGATATGATACATTTTAGCCTCCCCCGCTCCGGTAAGTTCAGGCGTCTGCTGTCCGGCGTCAGGGCGCTCGTGCTAGACGAGGCCCACGTCTACGAGGGCTCCTTTGGCTCCCACGTCAGAATGATAATGGAACGCCTGAAAGCCTTCCTCGGACCGGATATACAGTTCGTGGCCAGCTCGGCCACCATAGGCAACCCGAATGAGCTAGGCGAGCTACTATTCGATAGGCCTGTCCAAGTTATAGAAGGGCGGCCGAGGCGCAGGGGTATAGCTTACCACGCCCTCGTGAGTTCGGGTCTCCTCAGTCGTTGGACCGTAGCGGCCAGGCTCATCTATGTGGCCTCCAGGCTCGGCTTACGCTGCCTGACGTTCGTGGATAGCCAGCAGATGTGCGAAGTAGTGGCCCGCATAGCCAGGCGCGAGGGAGCCCATGTCATGGTCCATAGGGCTGGCCTGCTACGCGAGGAGAGGCGTGAGGTAGAGGACAAACTCCGGTCGGGCGAGTTAGACGGCGTGGTGGCTACCCCCACGTTGGAGCTGGGCATAGATATAGGCAGCCTAGACGCGGTCATCATGGCTGCCCCGCCGCCCAGCTACGCCAGGTATTTACAGCGCGCGGGCAGGGCCGGCAGGCGCGATAGGCCGGGCTACATCTTCACCGTGTTGGCCGATGATCCCATAGACGCCTATTACGAGCGCAGGCCAGAGCGCTTCTTCGAGCAAGAGCTTACTCCCGTGGTCTTCGAGCCCTACAACGAGGAGGTAGCCAAGATACACCTCGTGGCTCTGGCCATGGAGAGGGGAGGGCGCCTCAAGCTAGACGCGCTTCCCAAGAGCTGGGAGGGCGCGTTAGAACTCTGCCTCAAGGAGGGCTACGCGGTCCTGAAGGCCGGCTGGCTACTCCTGACCAGGAAGGCCTACAGGGAGTTCCGCGCTTACAGCCTCAGGAGCGCTGGCCGCGAGGTGAGGATAATAGAGGCCGCCACCGGCGCTAGGGTGGGGACGCGTTCTCTCCCCATGGCCCTCCATGACCTACATCCCGGCGCCATCTACCTCCACCAGGGCCGCACGTACGAGGTCGAGCGCTTGGACCTAGAGCGCTACGTGGCCTACGTTAAGCGCATGCCGGATGATCTGCCCTTCTACACCAGGCCCCTCTACAACGTTGAGGTCTCCGGCCTGGCCCTCTCGGCCAATAGGCGGGCGCACGGCGTGGAGGTAGCCTATGGCTCTGGCACCATAACGAAGACCGTGTGGGCCTACGTCATACGCCATCTCTACGGCGGCGAGGAAGGGCTAGCTGAGCCAGCGCCGTTAGTGCCCTTAGATGAATCCGTCTCCTGGTCCTTCAGGACTAAGCTCCTCGTGGCCCGTTACGGCGAGGCAGCCCAGCCAGAGGCTATACATGCTCTAGAGCACGCCATAATTCACGCTGCCAGGCCCGTGGTGGGCGCGGGCCTAAATGACCTGGGGGGCGTCAGCTACCCCACCGGCCACATCGTGATCTACGATGCCACACCCGGCGGTTCCGGCCTAGCCAAACTCCTCTTCAAGCGCCTCGAGAAAGCACACGAGATAGCGCGCGATATACTGGCCAACTGCGATTGTGAAGATGGCTGCCCCAGGTGCATTTACGACCCCTTCTGCGGCAATAACAACCGCGTCCTCTCGCGTAAGGGCGCTCTCAAGCTAATAGAAGCTGTTTTGAGGGGCGAGGTCAGGGCGCCGATCGGCTTAGATGTGATGGGAGAAGCTGGCCTGCCTTGAGGCCGGGGATAATCTATGGAGCTGTGTGAAAACTTAAAAGGAGCCCTAGCGCTTACGTGCCCAGGATGGGGTGGTGAGCATGGAGTACATATACGCTGCCATGCTCCTTCACAGGGCTGGTAAGGAGATCAACGAGGAGAACCTGACGCGCGTCCTAGAAGCCGCTGGCATAGACCCCGACCCGGTCAGAGTGAAGAGCTTGGTGGCCGCCCTGAAGGAGATAGACATAGACGAGGCCATAAAGGCCACACCCATAGGCATGCCAGCCGTGGCTGTCGCGGGGCCGCCAGCTGGCGCGGCTGAGGAAGCTAAGGCAGCTGAGGAAGAGGAGAAGGCCGAGGAAGAAGAGGAGAAGGAGGAAGAGGAGGAAGCCTTAGCTGGCCTAGCTAGCCTGTTCGGCTAGAAGGGGCAGCGGTGGTGTCCTTGCCTCAGTTCCCCGTTGAGGAGTATAAAGTAGACTTATTTGATGAGCTCGGCTACGTGCGCAAGCGCTGCCCCCTCTGCGGCGAGTACTTCTGGACCCTTAACCCTGACCAGGAGACCTGTGGCGAGGCCACGGCCGAGGGCTGCGCCAGCTACACCTTCATAGGGCGCTCCCCCACCCGGCGGGCTTATTCATACCCCGAGATGCGCGAGCTATTCCTGCGTTTCTTCGAGGAGCGTGGGCACAAGCGTATAGCGCCTTATCCCGTCGTGGCCAGGTGGCGAGATGACCTGCTGTTCGTCCACGCCAGTATCATCGATTTCCAGCCTTATGTGACAGAGGGCATCATGCCCCCGCCCGCCAACCCCCTCGTCGTCGTGCAGCCCTGTATGCGTTTCGTGGACGTGGATAACGTGGGCCTCACGTTCGGCAGGCACCTCACTATCTTTGAGATGGGCGGCCATCACGCCTTCAACACACCCGAGCAGGCCATTTACTGGCGCGACGAAACGGTGCGCTACCACCACGAGTTCGCGACCAAGGTCCTGGGCATAAAGGACGAGGAGATCATCTACAAGGAGGGCGTCTGGATAGGAGGTGGCAACGCCGGCCCTGACCTAGAGACCATAGTGCGCGGCCTAGAGGTAGCCACGCTCGTCTTCATGAAGTTCAAGGTGGTGGGCGATAAGTTCGTGGAGCTGCCCATCAAGACGGTTGACACGGGCTACGGCATCGAGCGCTTCACCTGGCTGAGCCAGGGGGCCGTGAGCGCTTTCCACGCCATGTACGGGCCTGAGCTAGACACGCTGGCCAAGCTGGTAGGCGTGGAGCTACCCGACCCGCGTGAGCTAGCCGGGCCAGCCACCTACTCGAGCTTCATGATAGTTAGGAAAGGCGTCCGGAAATCCGAGGCCAGGGCCAAGGTGGCGAAGGCTCTGGGCGTGAGAGCCGAAGAGCTTGAGGCCCTCTTGGCGCCCGTTGAAGCTTTCTTCGCCGTGCTGGACCACACTAAGTGCCTCGTCTTCATGCTCGCCGACGGCGTGGTGCCCTCTAACGTGCGCGAGGGCTACCTGGCCAGGCTGTTGCTGAGGCGGACCTACAGGCTCCTGAGGTACCTGGGTGCTGAGGAGGCCCTCCTAGACCTGATAGAAGCCCAGGTGAAGTTCTGGGGCCGCGATTACGAGAAGATAAAGGCCAGCGAGGATTACATCATGGAGATAATCGACCTAGAGAGCAAGCGTTACAAGCAGACCATCTCGCGTGGCGTGGGCCTGGTTAAGCGCCTGGCCCGAGAGCTGAAGGCATCTGGCGTGTCCAAGCTGCCTGAGGAGAAGCTCATAAAGCTCTACGACTCACATGGCGTGCCACCGGAGATAGCTGCCGAGGCTGCCCGCGAGGAAGGTCTGGAAGTAGAAGTGCCCGAGGACTTCTACGCTAAGGTAGCCGAGAGGCACGTCTCCGTGCCCCTGAGGGCCAGGGAGGAGCTACCCGAGTTAGCAGAGGCTGTGGCTGACCTGCCGCCCACTGAGGCCCTCTACTACGAGGACCCCTACGTCCGCGAGTTCGAGGCCAAGGTGCTCAAGGTCTTAGAGGGCCGGGAAGGCCGTTACGTGGTCTTAGACAGGACCGCTTTCTACCCCGAGGGCGGGGGTCAGCCATCCGACCAAGGCGTGCTACGTCACGAGGGAGGCGAATGTAAGGTCCTAGAGGCCCGTAAGGTGGGGCGCGTGATTGTGCACGCTATAGAAGGCCCGGCACCGCCTGAGGGAGCTTTGGTCAAGGGCGTGTTGGATTGGCCTAGGCGACATGACCTCATGAGGGCTCACACGGCCACGCACATCATATTAGGGGCCGCTAGGCGCGTGTTAGGCGAGCACGTCTGGCAAGCCGGAGCCCAGAAGGGCGTGAAGCACTCCAGGCTCGATATAACGCATTACCGGCACCTCGGGCCAGAGGAGATAAGGGCCATAGAACGCTTGGCTAACGAGGTCGTGAGAGCCAACCTGCCCGTGAGCACCTGCTGGATGCCGCGCGAGGAAGCAGAGGCCAAGTATGGCTTCAGGCTCTACCAGGGTGGCGCCGTGCCCGGGCGCGATATAAGGGTCGTTGAGATCCCCGGCTGGGATGTGGAGGCCTGCGGCGGTACCCACTGCGCCCGGACGGGAGAGATAGGGCTGATAAAGGTGCTGAGGGCCGAGAGGGTCCAAGATGGCGTGGAGAGGCT
Source organism: uncultured Candidatus Bathyarchaeia archaeon (assembly GCA_964638535.1). Classification (GTDB taxonomy): domain Archaea; phylum Thermoproteota; class Bathyarchaeia; order EX4484-135; family EX4484-135; genus EX4484-135. The sequence goes on from CAZWYW010000013.1 coordinate 9,004, forward strand.
CGTGTTCGCCGTCGGGGAGCACGCCCTCAAGGTCGTCCAAGAGCAGGAGGCCGCTCTGGCCAGGGTGGCCGAGCTCCTGAACGTGCCCATCGCGGATGTGGTCAAAGCGGCTGAGAACACAGCTTCCGAGCTCAAGGAGCTCAGGCGTGAGTTGGCTAGGGCCCTGAAGCGTATGGCGAAGCTGGAGGCCGAGGTTCTACTGGCCCGGGCGGAGGAGATAGCTGGCTTAAAGGTCATCAGGGCCGATTTAGGGCCCGTGGGGCCGGATTACCTGATAGAGGTGGCCAACGAGCTCTGCGACCGTGAGCCCAGGGCAGCCGTGCTCCTCTTCTCGACGGAGAAGACAGCCCGCTTCGTGGTGAAGCTGGGGCAGGAGGCCTTAAAGGCAGGCCTTAACGCCGCTGAGATAGCCAGGGAGCTTGGGCGCCTGGTAGGGGGAGGCGGTAGCGGTGAGGAATGGTTCGCCCAAGGCGGGGGACCGGCGCTGGACAAGATGGGCGAGGCCCTAGAGCGCTTTGCGGAGCTGCTGAGACACTGAGGGCTATTGGCCGGGACCCCGAGACGGTGCGCTCCTCACAACTACCCCTTAGTCATCAACGTGAGAGAGATAATTAATAGGTGCCTGCTGGTCTCAGAGGGTCTCTATGGCTTCCTTGAGTGTCTTAACTGCTTCCTCTAATTTATTAGCGATTTCCTCCATGGCCGATTTGGCCTTGGCTAGTTTCTCCTCTAACTCCCTAGCCTTCTCGACCTCTATGGGCAGCTGGACCTTTACGCCCTCACGCGAGAACTGCTCGTAGACTTTCAGGATGAGTTCCCCGGCCCTCGTCTTGCCCTCTAGGTGTCTCCTTATGGCTGCCTCGCTGAGGCCGACCTCGTCCGCTATCTGACGCACGGGCATACCGGCTTTCTGCCTGGCTAAGGCGGCGGCAGCGGCGGCCAACGAATCTATCCAAGTGAGGCGCTCCACGGGGTCCCTTAAGGCCTCCATGACCTCGGGCCTGAAAAGCGCCCCGACCAGTAGGGCGGCCTCAAGCTTCCTTATGGCTTCTCTCCCCACGGGCGTGAGAGGTACCTCCGACATGGCCAGCCTTTTGTTTTCCACTCACCTTAATAAGTTTTCTACATGCCATAGAAGATTCAGGGGCAGTAGGTGCTGAGATAAGCTTACCCGGTGCTTAGTGGGCCACGGGCACGTATCTCACCGAGCAACCGGGCGCCTTCAGGGCAGCGCCGTGAAGGGCCCTTACCCTAGCCGAGGGGCCCGAGACAAGCACGACCTCTATACAGCATCCCCCGGCGTGGAAGTGGTTGTAGCCCTGCACCACATCCCTATAGGCCTCGAGGAGATCGGGTATCCTAGAGCAACCAGGTGAGGCTACTACGATGAGCAAGCCCGTGCACTCGTGGGGCGTGAGGTGGTGCTTGTGGTCCTGGATAAAGGCCCTTAAGGCCTCGTTCACTAACCTAGAGCGGTCAGCCTCTAAGGCTTCTGCTAACTTATCCAAATCATTCGCGAGCTCCTCGGGCACGGAGATGCCGAACCTCCTCTTGCGCTTCTCGCTGGCAGCCGGCGGCAAGCTAGCTCACCTCCTTAAGGCGAGGGCGGCTAGATAAGCCATTAGGAGCAACAGGCCCACCACGCCAGCCGGCGATTGGTCCATCAGGACGGCCAGGTGAAGGCCGGCTAAAGAGGCCAGGAGGCTCACCGAGACGCTCGTCATCAGCACGTCTTCAGAACTACGCGAAATCTTGATGGCTATTGCCGAGGGCAGTAGGAGCAGGACGTGCTCTAGCACGAAGCCCACGACTTTTATGAGGCCCACGGTCGTTAGGGCGAGGAGCGTGAAGGCGAGGAGGTCATAGGCCCACGTCCTGACGCCAGATAACCTGACGAACTCCCTATCGATGCCCACGTAGACCTGCTCGCGGTAAGTAAGCAAGATGGCCGTTGACGTGAGGCCCGCTATGGCGAGCGCGAACCAGGCTTCCCGCTGGCTGGCCAAGAGTGGGTCCCCTACCACTATGGCCCAGAGCTCTACCTGCATGGGGAAGCGCGTGAGCACGTAGTAGATGGCCAGGACGCTGGCGGAGGCCGTGGCGGCCACGAAGATGCCGGTCGCCGTGTCCGGATCCACGCCCCTATGTATCATGTAACCCACCGCGTAGGTGAGGGCCAGCCCCACGAGCAGCGCCCAGGCGTACTCGCCAGGGAAGCCCAGAATGGCAGCCAGCGGTATGGCCAGGACGGCCGCTAGAAGGGCCGAATGTGCTGAGGCGCCAGCGAGGAAGTAGAGACGCCTGGCGGCCACCACGGAACTCATGAAGCCGTAGGCCAGGGCGGCTGAGACCATGACGGCTACCCACCTCGGGTTGAGCGCGGTAGCCGAGAGAGCTGTGAGGGCCGTCAGGCCAACGGTCAACAGGGCTTTGAGGAGCCCCTTGGGGAGCTTGCTCGCTCGCTCAGCGCCTTCCATAGACCGCCACCACCGTGAAGAGGGATAGCACGACTAGGAGGGAGCTGGCCCAGGCCAGGAGCACGTCTAACACGTTAGGACGGCCGTTCCCAGCCGTTACGTCGTGGCTGGCCAAGTCCTTAGCGCGCAGCGATATCTCGGCTAGCTTATCCAAAATGCTCGAGGGAGCCAGGGGGGACGGCACGCGCAGGATCGGGACCCCGTGTTCCTCGGCCAGGGCCTCGAGCTGCCTCGACGCGCTGCTCTTAACCGGCTCACATATTACTACCAAGCTCACGCTGCCGTCGGCCAGGGCCTCCTCAAGCCTCAGGAGGTCGCCGGGCGTGGCAGGCGTCCCGTGCTCCTTGACCACGAGGAAGCATAACCTAACGCCCAGCCAGGAGACAGCGTACTGTGCAGCTGGCATGTCGGCTGCCGCGCTTAGATTGAGCATCGGGGTTTCCCTGACGATGGCGTTTATCCGCTCGATGATCTCGGAGGCCTTCTGCCTGTAGGCCTCAGCCTTGCTTGGCCTCAGCTCCGCTAGCAGATTGGCTAGGTAAGCCAGGAAGGCTTTGTAGTTCTCCGGGTCGTAAATGGGCATGTGGCAATTAGGCTGGCCCGTGGCTGGGTTCACGAGTAATTTCACGCCCGGCACGTGCAATAGCTCTACCAGGACACCGCTTATCTCGCCTTCCTTCTCTAGCTCCTTTATCCTCGCCTCAAAGGGCACGTGTCCTGTCGAGATTATGAGGTCAGCTCGCCTCAGGAGTTCCACGTCCTCCGGCGTCAACTGGTATTCATGCGGATCAGAGCCAGCTGGGGCCAAGGACGCTATCTTGTCGTCCTCACAGGCCAACAGGCCTACATCGTAAGCCAGGTTCGGGAAGCTGACCACAATAAGGAGGCCTCCCCCGTTAAGCGATGAAGATGCCTGCGCGAATGGCCCGGCAGATGTGAGTGCCACGATGGCCACGAGGACCATGAGGTAAAAGCAATTACAGCACGGCATACTCATCGCTAAAGGGCGTGCACGCAGCCTATTAAAGTTTAATATCGAGCGTGCACACTTAAGCCAGGCGGCGCCTATGTCGGTTGAACTCGTGGCCGAGGGTCTTACGGCCGGTTACAATGGTGAGCCCGTGATATCGGACATGAGCTTCCGGTTAGAGGGGCCGGGCCTGGTGCAAGTCCTAGGGCCTAACGGCTCCGGTAAGACCACGCTCCTTAAGGCCCTCTTAGGCCTCCTCAAGCCAGAGGAAGGCCGCGTCCTAGTGAACGGCAGGGACGTGACGGGCAAGCCGGAGGAAGCCAGCGCTTACGTGGGTTACGTGCCCCAATACTTCGCGCCCGAGCAGCACTACCCGCTCACGGCCTGGGAGCTCGTGATGGGTTCCTGCCTCCTCCACAAGCGCCGTTGGCCCCGCCTGATCGAAGGACGCGATTGTAAAGCGCTAGTGGCCAGAGCGCTTGAAATAGTAGATCTGCACCCTGAGGAATGGCATAAGAGCGTCTGGGAGCTCTCCGGCGGTCAAAGGCAGAGGGCCCTCATAGCCAGGGCGTTAGTACATGACCCGCCCGTGTTGATGATGGATGAGCCCTTCTCGGCTGTGGACCCGCTCGGCAGAGCTGAGCTAGCCGAGTACGTGGGCAAGCTGGCCCGCTCGAAGCTCATCATAACTACCAGCCACGATCCTACGCTCCTCCTGCCTTACACGTCCCTCGTCATACTGCTCAACAGGGCCTTTTACTTGATCGGGAAGCCCGGGGAGGTGTTGACGATTGAGAACTTGAGGCTCGTCTACGGCGGCTCAGCCGTGGAGGTACGCGAGTACGTGCACATCTGCGATGCCTGCCGCCCCCTGAGGCCCGCCCGGGCCTAGCCCACCTCCATTATGCCCCTCCTGACCTTCAGCACCTTATCCGGGTAGACCACTATGCCCTTGTCCGTTATCTCAAATGGGTGCCTCCGCATAGAGTGAGCTGTCCCGCGCATCTTCCAGACTATGAGGCTCCTGTAGAGCTGCCCCTCGAACTCATCTAAATCGAGCCTTATTATGCCGTCAGCCGCGTGTTCTACGCCGGGGCCACCGAAGCCGCGCTCGGTGACGCTCACCTGTGAGACCAGTATGGAAGTGCAGCCCAGCCCGGATAAAACGCGCTTGAGCTGCATAACTGTCGAGCGGGCCACCACGGGCCGCGTCAAGTAGAGGCTGGTCACGCTGTCTATGACCACGCGCTCGGCCCTCAGGTCCCTCACGGCCCCCCTGAGCACGTCCACGAGCGAGGCCACGTCCGTCGGGTCGCGGACCACGTAGCGCTCGCGCTTGGCGTACTCGCCTATCCCGCCCGTGAAGGCATCTACTATGGCGAAGCGCCCTTCCTCCTCGTAGGGCCTCACGTCCCAGCCGAACTGGGCCATGTTGATTTTTATCTGGGCTGGGTGCTCCTCAAGGGCCACTAACACGCCTGGCTCACCGTTCTTTAGGCCGTGGTAGAGGAACTGCTGGCCGAAGATGCTCTTGCCCGTGCCGGGACCGCCGGACAGAAGCACCACGTTGCGCTTGGGTATGCCGCCGCCGAGCACCTCGTCCATGCCAGGTATGCCAGTCTCCACGCGTTCCACTATCACGGCACCCCGCTTAGCCTCGCTCCCACGGGGATATATGTTTGCCTATCTTGTTTATGGCGCGCGGGCACCACTTCAGCGCATCGACAGTAGCGCGGCCACCGCCTCAACGGCCTCCCGGGCGCTCCTCACGAACGTCAGCTTCACGATACGCCTGTGGTCTAAGTAACCGTCGGGGAACATCTGGCGCAGCCTGTCGGCCAGCAGGCCAGAGCCCTCCACGATCACGATGGGTTTCCCCATGCTATAGGCCATAGCGACTTCCACGAGCGTGCCACAGCCGCCCGCCAACACGATTACCGCGTCGCTGGAGGCGACTACTATGGAGCTGCGGCCCTCGTAGGACATTTCGGCCTTGATGCGCACCGTCAGGTATGGGTTGTGGTAGGGGTGGCCCTCCGGCACCCTGGCTAGCTCGTGTGATAAGACGCCCACCACTACGCCGCCCGCGTCGTTCACGCCCTTGGCCACGTCCTTCATGAGGCCGCCGTTCCCGCCCGTGATGACCACGAAGCCCCTGCGGGCCAGCCTATAGCCCAGCTCGTAGGCCATTTGCCTGACATGCTCGGGCACGCGTTCCTCGTAGGTCGTTAAGACGCCTACCTGTGGCCTGGCCATGGCTCGCACACCTTAATTTGGGGCTCATACGTAGGGGTTCGGTGATTTAAGGCTTGGCGCCATGGCTCACAGGCCCCCTCAGGTCTAGGGATTTCGAGGCCCTCACGGCTAGGTATGATGCTTGGTTCGAGCGCCACCAACTGGCTTACTTATCAGAGCTTAAGGCCTTGAGGGCCCTGCTGCCTGAGGGGCCTTTCTCTGGCCTAGAGGTAGGCGTCGGCACAGGCCGCTTTGCCTCTGCCTTGGGTATCTGGGTGGGCGTGGACCCGGCTAACAAGTGCCTTAAGCTGGCGCGGGAAAGAGGCGTGGAGGCCATCCTAGCCATAGGGGAGGCCCTGCCCTTCAGGGAAGGCGCCTTCGACGTAGTGCTCATGGTAGTGACCTTCTGCTTCCTGGCCGACCCAGAGGCGGCGCTCTCCGAGGGCCACAGGGTCCTTAAGCCGGAAGGGCGCCTGTTGGTGGGCATCATAGATAGGGAGAGCAAGTTAGGAGTGCTTTACACGAGGAAGAAGGCCGAGGGGTGCCCGTTCTACAGGGACGCTGTCTTCTACACGCCAGCTGAGGTTGTAGGGATGCTTAAAGAGCACGGTTTCTTGGTCAAGAAAGTGGTCCAGACGCTCTTTAAGCTGCCCTGGGAGCTTAATGAAGTGGAGGAACCAGAGGAAGGATATGGTAGGGGCTCTTTCGTGGCCATAGCGGCAGTAAAGCCTTAATGGCTCAGGAGAAGCCCTTTTCCACCAGTAGCCTGGCCAGAGCGCCTGCCTCAGCTTCTGCCTTAGCGAGCAAGACGCCTATGGTATCCTTGGTCGGGTAAGAGGCCGCTAGGGCCACCGAGAGCGCCTTGGTGTGGGCCATCTGGATGAGCAGGGGCGCCGTCTCCCTGGTCGGGTAGGAGGCGTTCAGCGAGAGGTTGAAGGCCGCCTGGTAAGCCTCGCTTATGGCCTGCCTCACGCCCTCTATGTCGAGCTTGAGTTCCTCGCCCGGTACCACGAGGCCATCCACATAAGCCGCCTTCAAGCTGATGCCGAGTTCTATGACGCGCATATCGAGCTTGCCCAATATGTACGCTAGGTCATGCGATATCTCCTCGCCTTTCCTGGCCACGAGCGTGTCCTTGACGATCCATATACTGCCGCCCTCTATTTTGGTAGGCACGCCTAGGGCGTTGAAGGTGCTTATTATCGGGCCAGGCGGCAGGCCCGTGTTGCCGGCGGGTATAACGATATCACTGGTGGCCACATCGCCCGGCGCTGGCAGCACTTTGACCTTGAATTGGTCTATCATATGCGCGACCTTGAACGGGTTCTTGTCCGTGAAGATGAAGATGTTCTGGCCGTGCAGGTAATCCTTTAAGGCTTGAATACCGGGTTTCTCACCATCCAAGCCGTCTATAGCCCTCGCGACCAAGGTGTTCTTCAGCACCTTCACGAGAGCCCTGCCCCTGAGGGCTTTCCTGAGCTCCTGTAGTTGGTTGGCCCTGACCTTGTATAGGTCCGCTATCAGCACGTACTTGTAACGCTTCAGGTAACCCTTGATCTCCTCCACGAGCTTCTTCTTCCACTCCGGCACGGGCCTAGCCAAGGCGGCTATCACTTGAACTTCACCTCCACCGCTGGCCCCATGGTCATCTTCACGTATATGGAGGCCACGTTGCCCAGGCCCCTAGGCAGCTTCTCCTCTAGGACCTTTATCACGGCATTTATGTTCTCAGCCAGAGCCTTATCGTCCATGTCCTCCGTCCCGACCCGGCAGTAGACGTGGGGCGCCTTCCAGGCCACCACCCGTACGGTCTTCTTCAGCTTCTCCACCACGGCTGCGAAATCGGCGGTGGGCGGGACGGGGGTCGGCATCTTCCCCCTCGGCCCCAGCACGGACCCCAGGATACGGCCCACGAGGGGCATCAAGGGTGCCTCGGCCACGAAGAAATCGTATTCCTTGGCCAACTTCTTCGCCCTCTTCTTATCACCCGCCATGGATTCGAGCTCTTCCCTCTCGAGCACGTCCAGGCCAGCTCTCTTGGCCCGGAGAGCAGCATCCCCCGAGGCTATCACGCAGACGCGCATCTCCTTGCCGAGCCCGTGGGGCAACTCCACTAGCTCTCGTATCCTGTTCTCCGGTCTCCTGAGGTCTACGTCCCTGAGGTTCACGAGCAGCTCCACGGACTGCCTGAAGTTCCTCTTCTTCGCCTTAGCCCTGGCCTCCCTCAGGGCCTCAATGATGTGTTCCTCATCTATGGGCATCTCCATCACCTTCGCCCCTACCGCCCTTTACGGGCCGAGGGCACGCGCCCTACTCATAAGGCTTGCTTCCCGGCCCCCTCCTCGGCCAGCAGGTGATCCCAAGCACCTTCATCTACTTCCCTTATGACCTCCTTGGGGTGCTTGCCCTCTACCTTCACGCCCATGCTCACGCAAGTGCCGAGTATTTCCTTCACAGCCGCCCTCAAGGTCTTGGCCATGAGCTGGGGCCACTTTATCTTCGCTATCTTCACTACCTGCTGCATGGTGAGGTTGCCCACCCAATCGTGGCCCGTGGCGCCGGAGCCCTTCTCGATGCCGAGCTCCTTTATTATGAGGGCCGAGGTAGTCGGTATGCCCACTTTGACCTCGAACTCCTTGGTCTCCACATCTACTATGACCTCAACGGGCACCCTCATCCCGGCGTAATCCTTCGTGAGCTCGTTGATCTTGGCTACCACCATGGGCACGTTCAGGCCTAGGGGGCCCAGCGACGGTCCTATTGGCGGGCCAGCTGTGGCCTTCCCGCCCTCTACTAAGAACTTGAACGACTTCTTCTCCCCCATCACGCCCACCTGCTGTCGGCATGGAGACCGGGAAGGCCATTTAAAAGCTTCTCAGCCGCCCCTGGCCTTCTTCACCAGCCTGACCACATCGGCCTCCACCGTGACGGGCATGGGGAAGGTGCTCTCCAATAGCTCTACCACTAGCTCACCGCGCTCCTTGTCTATCCTCGCTACCTTGGCCTTAGCGCCCCTAAGCGGGCCAGCGATTATCTCGACCTCATCGCCCAGGTCCAACTCCTCTATGATGGGTTTGGCCACCAAGAAGCGCTCTAGGTCCTTGATGTCTACCACGCCCGGCACACGCGATCTCACGTGCCTCAGGCCGGCGATAGCTTTATCCACCACGTGCGGGCCGCTGGCCTCCACGAAGACATAGCCCTTCAGGCCCTCGGGCGCTATCACGGCTTTTATGGGGATGTTGTAAGCCTTAGCGTTCATGAATATGAGCTTAGCCACGTTCCTCTCCTGCCCAGCCGTGGTCCTGACTGCGTAAACGGGCACCCCTTAACCACCTCCCAACACGGTCAACATTAGCAGCCTTATGGCGAAGCCCACGGCCCCTACCACGAGCAGCCCGATAGTGCATATCCTGATCAGCAGCCAGAGCTCGTCCCGATCGGGCTTCCTGGCCCGCCTCAGCAGCCTAACGCAGGATCTAAGGAACTCCCTCAGTCCCACTCTGTCCACCTAAGCACCCGAGGGCAACACTCCTTATTTACGTTAACCCGGCGCGGCGGAAATTAAGAAAAAATTGGGTGGGGCCGCCAGCCGCTCAGCCCTCGACCTTCCTGCCGGTGCGGAACTTGTGGCCGTTGGGGCACTCGTAGAGCTCGATGAGGATGGTCGGGCCCCTGCGCTTCTTGGGGCTCATGGTCCAGCTCTTGATGGGCTTCTCGACCTCGGCTCCGCACTTCGGGCACTTAGGCACATCCACCACCTTCCACATGGAAGTGCATATTTACCTATATAAAGTTTATGGTGACCAGCTTGGTGAAAATTTAGCGAGGAGCTCGCCCTGAGATTTACTCAATCCAGCTAAACCTTTTATTATCTCTCTACCAGGGGGATGCGAAGGAGGGCTTGCGGTGCTATCCGTGGATGTTAAAGCCTGCACCGGTTGTGGCACCTGCGAGATCGCTTGTGCTTACAAGCACTTCGGTGTGCATAACCCACGTAAGTCGGCTATAAGGGTCATGCCGCCCACGTCCGAGAGGCCCTGGAACGTGCCTATCTTCTGCCGCCACTGCGCTAGGCCCAAGTGCGCTGAGGAATGCCCAGTGAACGCGATTTACAGGACCGAGGAGGGCTTAGTCTTGGTAGACCATGGGTCCTGTATCGGCTGCCGGGCCTGCGCCGAGGCCTGCCCCTTCGGCGCTATTTTCTTCCACCCAGAGATACCCACACCCATAAAGTGTGATCTCTGTGGCGGCGAGCCCGAGTGCGTGAAGTGGTGCCCGACGGGCGCCCTAGTCCTGAAGAGCCCGTTGGCCCTGGGCGATGAGGCCCGTGAGAGGGCAGCCCGGGCCATTACAGGGGGGCTGAGGTGATGGCTGCCCTGAAGGGCGGCTACGTGGGCAAGTTGGCCTGGGTGGACTTGAGCAAGCGCGAGACGAAGGTCAAAGAAGTAGAACCCGATTGGGCGCTGAAATACGTGGGCGGGAGGGGCTGGGGGGCCCGCATAGTCTGGGACCACGTGCCGCCCGAGGCCGACCCCCTCGGGCCCGAGAACGTGCTTGTCATCGCGACAGGCCCCCTCACCGGCCTCTTGGTGCCGGGCGCTGGCAAGACCAGCTTCTCGGCCATAAGCCCCGAGACGGGCTACTACGGTGATAGTAACGCCGGTGGTTTCTTCGGGCCAGAACTCAAGCACGCTGGCTTCGACGCGCTCGTCATCACGGGCCGCTCCGAGGAGCCCGTCTACCTCTGGGTCGAGGACGGGCGGGTGGAGATATGCGACGCGAAAGCTTATTGGGGCATGGGTGGCCTCGAGGTCCAAGAGGCCCTTCGGCGCGACCTTGGCGATTCTAGTATCAAAGTGGCCTCCATCGGCCCTGCCGGCGAGAACTGCGTGCCTATTGCCTGCGTGAACTGCGATTGGCGGAACGCAGGCCGGACGGGCATGGGGGCCGTGATGGGCTCTAAGCGCCTCAAGGCCATAGCAGTCAGGGGATCGCTCGACATACCCGTGGCCGACCCGGAGGCACTCTACAAAGAAGCCGAGGGGGCTTTCGCGCACGTCAGGGATCATGAGTTCGCCAGGACGTTGCGCAAGTACGGCCTGGCCTGGTACATAGATTGGGCACACGAGAACTCCTGCCTGCCCGTGATGAACTTCAGGCGCACTACCTACGAGGGCAGGGAGGGCATTAACGCGGACGCTATGTTGGCTAGGGTGGTCGCGGCCACCACGGCCTGCCCGCGCTGCCCTATGTGCTGCGGTAAGTTCTCCTACGTGCGTTCGGGCCGCTACGCTGGCACGGCCATAGATGGGCCGGAGTATGAGACCATAGCTATGATAGGCGCGAACTGCTGTCTCCCGAGCATAGAAGACGTGGTTTACGCGAATTGGCTCTGCGATAACCTGGGCATGGATACTATCTCGGCGGGCAACATAGTGGCCTTCGCCATAGAGTGTTACGAGCGCGGCATAATAGGGCCTGAGGACACGGGCGGCTTAGAGCTCCGCTACGGCGACCCCGATTGCGTGTTTAAGCTCTTAGAGCTCATGGCCAAGCGGGAGGGCATAGGTGACGTATTAGCCAGGGGCGTGAAGTTCGCGGCCGAGAAATTCGGGAAGGGGGCCGAGAAATTCGCCATGCACGTGAAAGGCTTGGAGCAGTCTGCTTATGACGTAAGGGCCGCGCCGGCTATGGGCCTCGCTTACGCGACAGCCGATATAGGTGCCCATCACAACCGGGCCTGGGCCATCACGTATGACATGGAGGTAGGTCGCGACAAGTACACGCGCGATAAGGCCGAGCGCGTCATCTTCCTCCAACACGCCAGGCCCCTCTTCGATTGCCTGGGCGTCTGCCGGCTCCACTGGGTCGAGACGGGCCTGCCGCTCGATTACTACGCCAGGGTCTTCAAGGCGGCCACGGGCGTTGAGGTAAGCGTTGAAGAGCTGCTACGCGCTTCCGAGCGCATCTTCAACCTGACCAGGGCAATAAACGTGCGAAGGGGTCTTACGAGCGCTGAGGACAGGCTACCTGACCGCGTGTTCGAGTACCCGGTGCCTAACGGAGTGGCCAAGGGCTACAAGCTAGATAAGGCCAAGTTCCAAGAGCTTCTGCGGGCCTACTACGAGCTCAGAGGCTGGGACGAGCGCGGCGTGCCCACCAGGGCTAAGCTAGAGGAACTCGGCCTAGCTGACGTGGCCGATGCTCTAGGCCTTTGAGGTCCCGGCCGGTTTTTGTGCCCTAATGCCTTTCTCTAGTTGGCAGAGGGCTATGGCCAAGCCTGCCACTTAGCTCCTCTAGTAGAAGGCCTCTCCATCCCAATTCCTCGCCAAGTGCCACCAGCGCGTTAGCCGTGAGACCGGCGATAGCAGCGGTGATCAGCAGCAGGATTAGCTCGGCCTCGGGTCCCAGGGGAGTGCCTCCCACAGGGCAGAGACAGGGTTAACGATAGGCAGGCCAGCCGCGAGGGCCAGGGCTAACCCCAGCCCGTAAATGGCGTAAGGGACCGCCAGGCCCATGCCATCCACTTGAGGCAATCCCGCCCATCGTCTGTCCTTAGCCCGTAGCCCCTGAGGCCTTCTAGCACCGGCACGCCTCCCAGCTTGAGAGCCAGCACCACGCCTAACGCCGGTGTGAACATACGGGCGATGAGGACCAATTGCGGTAATAACGCGGGCCTGATTGAGGCCATCAGGTTTTGGCCCGAGGGACAGGAAGAGGGAGATATCTATGGCGAGGGCCGTAGGGAAGCATACAGCCAGATATACGAGTAAGCCACTCGCGCCCAGATAGGGCATCCCGTGTCGGTCAACCAGAGCCGGCGCCCCCGACCTCATCTAGCCTCGCCTGGCCGGGATAAGGCGCGTCTATCACGGCCCTTATCTCACGTGCCCTCTTCGGCCCCACGCCCTTGACCTTGGCTAGGAGGTGCTCTGAGGCGTTAAAAACAGCCCTCACGGAGCCGAAAGTGCGCAGTAACCTATCGGCTAACTTGGGCCCCACGCCTGGCAGCCCCTCGACTATGAACCTCTGGCGCTCCGGGAGGCTCATCATCTTGGGCTTATAACGCGCCTCTACCCGCTCGCCCTCCTCCTGCAGTTTCTTGGCCAGGGAATATAGGAAGAGAGCCGTGTGGGCCTCATCTGGCGTGAAGACGACGAGGATCTCCGCGTCCGTGATCAAGCGGGCCAGGGCGCCCCAGAAGATAGAGGGATTGGGGAGGGCTGCTATCTTGAGCAGATCGCCTTCCACTAACAAGCAACAGCGGGGATAAGCTGCCTTGAGGCGTTCCACTTGCTCAAATATCCTCTTCTTGAAAATAGATTGCAGGAAATCCCTGAGCGTTTTGCGCTCCACGCCGAAGCCCTCGCCTACCACGTAATCGCCTGGGCTTATGGTCTTCTCCTCCACACGCGCCCCTAGCCTCTTGAGTTCTAGAATCACAAGCCTGCTCTCTCTCACATCCGCTATCACGAGCGGGCCTTCCTCGGCCAAGGCGGTACGCCTACCTCTCAAGCCCCACCGGGGCTAGGAAAACTTACCTCTAAAGCATGTCGCCAGCGCTAGCTAACCCCGCCTTAGAATTGGCCTACTAGCTCAGCTATCTCCTTGGCTGTCCTCCTCATCTCCAAGAACAGGAGGCCGAGCTTGGCCTCAGGAGAGGTCATGACCATTAATATAGCGTTCGGGCCAGCGCTGGTCACAAGCACATAACCGCCTTCCCCTCTCACGAAGCTCATCTGCGTCTCGCCTTTGCCTAGCTCCCTGCATATACGTTCAGCCGTGCTGTGGGCCGCAGCACACATGGCCGCGATGCGCTCCTCATCCGCGTCCGGCGGGAGGGCGCTGGCGATGGTTAACCCCTCGTGCGTGGCCACCAGGCCAGCCTCGACACCGGGCACTCTGGCCTCAAGAGCCCTGAGCTTCTCCGCGATCTGCTCCGACACGGACATCTATCCCACGCCCTAGGAGGAGTGCGGAGCCTTCACTTAAAAAAGTTCATGAATGCTTAATCGCGTCCTGCTTTCTCCCTGATCCTGCCGTAAGCCACTAAAGCGTAAGCGGCTGCTACGGCTCTCTCCGGTATCGGATAGACCGGTATGCCCAGCTCCTCCAACCTCCTGGCCTGTTGACGCGTGTAGGGGCCGCCAGCCGCGCAGCACACGATGGGCTTGCTGTAAGCCCGTATATCCGCCATCACATCTATTATGCGCTCGTCTAACGGTGTGTCTTGGAACACGAAGAAGGGCATGAGGAGGTCCACGTTTGGGTCCTCCAATAGCGCCCTCATGGCCACCTCGTAATCACGGGATGTAGCTGAGCCCGTGAGGTCCACGGGATTGCCAGGTATGCAGTAGGGCGGCAGCTCAGCCTTCAGCTTCTCTCGCGTCGCGGGCTCATAATCGGCTAGCTCGAGGCCTCTCTCCACAAGTGCGTCCGCTGCCATCACGCAGGGGCCAGCGCCGTTCGTCACCATGGCCACCCTAGGCCCTTTAGCGGGCGGCTGGAGGGCCAGGGCCTTTGCCATATCGAAGAGTTCCTCAAAGTTGCGGGCCTGTATCACGCCGCACTGCTTGAAGGCCGCGTCGTAGATAGCTGCCGAGCCCGCTAACCAGCCGGTGTGCGATAGGGCTGCCCTAGAACCAGCTTCCGTGCGCCCGGCCTTCAGGACCACTATGGGCTTCTTAGGCGCTACCTCGCGGGCCGCTTCCATGAATTTACGCCCGTCCGCCAGGCCCTCTAGGTAAATGGCTATCACACGCGTCTCCGGGTCTTGGCCGAAGTAGCGTATCAGGTCGGCCTCATCTACGTCGCAGCGGTTCCCGTAGCTCACGAACTTGCTGATACCCAGGCCGGTCTCCGCTACCCACTCAAGCATGGTGCAGCCGAACGTGCCAGATTGCGTCATGAAGGCTATCGGCCCCTTCGGCGGCCTGAGCATGCGCTCGCGGGATTGGAAGAAGGTATCTATGCGCGTCTCGCCGTCGAACACGCCTATACAGTTAGGGCCGATTATCCGCATCCCGTATTTGCGCGCTATACGCACTACCTTGGCTTCCACGTCCTTATACTTGCCCCCGAGTTCCTTGAAGCCGCCGGAGACGATAACTATGGCCTTCACGCCCTTACGCCCGCATTGCTCTACTACCTCTGGCGTGGTCTCGGAGGCCACGGCTATCACGGCCAGATCTATCTCATCCGGCACTTCCAACACGCTGCGATAGCACTTAAGGCCAAGTATCCGATCCGCCTTCGGATTTATTGGGTAAACACGGCCCTTATACTCGTAGAGAGCCAGGTTACGCAATATCTCGTGCCCTATCTTACCCGGCTTGCTGGACGCGCCTATCACGGCCACGGAGCGGGCCTTGAAGAAGGCATTGAGCCCCTCTGGCCTGCCCGTCCCGCGCTCGGCCAAGACCGCCACCTATCGGCTAGCGCCCTTAAGGGACTTAAGCCTTGTAGGCCCCGGGCTGCTAGGGCTTAACCTTCGTACTTCTCGTAGAACACCAGGCCGCAGTCCTTGCAGACGAGCACCTCGACCCTGAGCCCCCTGGTCTTGCCCACCTGTATGACGGGTGTCCCGAGCGAGATACCATCGCCGCCGCATCTAGGGCACTTTTTGGCATAACTACTCAAAGCCTTACACCTGGCCTCAATATTTGCTCCATAAGCCTTATTGACTTTTCGCCATCCCACTGGCAGAAGTCAGAGGTGGAGAGAAAGACCTTGAGAAAACGCCTCACCTGCCCTTGCCCTTACCGGTTGGCTGTGCGTTATGCGAGAGCTCGCACTTCTCGGCGTCTTCCTCGGAGAAGAAAAGCGCGTGGCATATCTCGCACTCGTAGAATCTGCATACGCCACACGCCACAGCCGCAAATGAAAGTAAATCCGAGGGGGGCATCATCCACCTGTCCATTATGTGGGTTCAAGCTCAGGATATACCCGAATGGGCAGGTGGAGTGCCCCCCGATGTGGATACAAGGGCAGTAGGCACGTTACCGCCTGTTTTAACATGCTTAGAACCACAGATGTGGGGCTGTGGTTCGGGCCTGAACACCCCTCGCATGTAACCATGACCCCAGCCCTAATGAACCCCTCAGGGGGATGTGGAAAAGCCAAGGGAGCAAAAGAGGGGAAGTTGAATAGCGGGATACCTCCCCATTCAACACCTCACGTTCAACACCCCGCTATCCAACAGAACCCGCGGTGGGGTGACCTTCTCCGCCTTAGCGCCCGCGCTCCTTAGGCACGCTCAGGATGTCGTCTGGCCTTATGACCGAGATACCTGTGAGCCCTCCCACGACTTCTATGAGCACTATCTTATCGGGGTTCTTCAGGTCCACGGGCCTATCTATGCCCTCGGCCACGGCCTTGATGATATCCATGCTCCCGAGCTGGGTATGGCGCTTCTCGACCGTTATACGGAATTTCTCGCCCGGCTCTATCTTGGTTAAGGCGAGTTCTTGGGCGGCCCTGGCTATCTCGGCCAGATCGGTCCTGACCACGCGCTCTATAGGTATCACGCGTTGGATGACCCTGAACTCCTCCGGCCTCTCGGCCAGGAGTTGCCTGAAGCGCTTCACGACCTCGAAGGGGTCGAGGGCCGTCTTGGCCCATATAAGGCCCTTCACGGGCGTGGTCTCCACCTCGGCCCTTTCGTCGCCCACCTCGCCCAGCAGGAACCAGAGCTCCGAGCAAGCATCGTGCTCTAAGCCCCTGGGCGTGGAGACGAGCAAGTTGAATTCCCTGAGCGGCACGGCAGCCCACCGCTAGCCCATCTACGTGAGGATTATAAAAGGACTGGGCACCTGAGGCCGGGGACAAGTTTGGGCTGGGAGGAAGCCTTCTTAAGAGCCCTCCAGGCCCTCGCTAACCCGGCTTTAGATGTCTTCTTCAGGGCCATCACCGAGCTAGGCGGCGACCTCTTCTGGCTGACTGTTATATTCGCCTGTTTTGCGCTAGGCCGCAGAAGACAAGCGCTGGGGCTCTCGGCCCTGGTGGTCTTGAACTTCTACGCCAGCTACGCCATAAAATACGCTGTCTGGAGGCCAAGGCCACCTTTAGAGTTCCAACGCACGGACTTGGTCAGACCTAGGACTGGCCCTAGCTTGCCCAGTACCCATGCTGCCGAGGCAGCCGCAGACCTAGGCTACGTGGCTAAGGAGGTCAGGGATAAGAGGGCTTACCCGGCATGTGCGGTCTTAATCGTCCTTGTGGGCTTAAGCAGGCTCTACTTAGGCCTCCACTGGCCCACCGACGTGCTAGCCGGCTTTGGCCTGGGCCTATCCCTCCTGGGCCTATATTCTCTGGGCTTCGAGAGGAGGTTAATGCCGAGGCTGGTGATCCTCAAAGCCCTCAGGTCCTTCCGGGCATGTCTGGCTCTTGCCTCGCTCTCCGCTGGCGTATTGGCCGCTATTCTGACGCCCCAGGCCTGGGGGAGGCCCTCGACCTACATAGGTGGCCTTATCGCGGGTATCTTCTCGGGCACCGCCCTAGCTGGCCCTGCTCAGGCTAGGGGCTTGAGGAACCCTGGCGACCTGAGCAGGGCCGTGGCGTGCGTGCTGCTGGGCCTTGCTAGCCTCGCCTACTCCTACCTCATCGGGCCTGGTGTCCTTCAGTTCGTGGCAACTGCCCTTACCGGCCTTTGGGCTTCTTGGATAGGGCCTAAGGCCCTCTGGGCCTTAGGGGCACGGTAAAGAAGCGGTCAGCGGAGGTCAGTCAGGGCTCATAGCCCATCACGGGCGCCCGTCAAGAAGAGCGCCATCCGGGCATCGGCGCCGTCGCCACACATCATCCCGTTTAGCCCAGGGGTCCCGGCTTTTATATCGCTTTCGGTCTCCATGGCGTGATGATCATGGCGCCATCACGGATATCGGTGAGCGCGGCGCGATCTCGCGGGCGAAGGGCTGCCTCATGAGGCGTCCTGCCTCCTCTGGGTCGTCCGTGAGCGAGCCGAGGACCCACATGAGCTTCACCAGGGCCACCTCAGGCAGCATGTCCTCCAGCGGCACCACGCCAGCAGCCAAGAGGTCACGGCCCCTCTCGTAGACATTCATGTTGACGCGCCCCCAGAGGCACTGAGATGCCATGCAGACTACCACACCCTCCCTGATGGCCCTGCGGACGCTATCGAGGCAGTAGAAGCCCACGTGCCCTAAGCCCGTGCCCTCGAGCACTATGCCCTTGTAGCCTGCCTCCACTAGCCAATTTATCACGGCTGAGTCAAAGCCCGGGTAGAACTTGAGGAGCGCTACCTTGCGCTCGAAGCAGGCCTTGACCTCTAGCTCGCGGCCGGGGTCACGGGGTGTGTAGTCGTCGGCGAGCATCTGGACTTGCCCGCCGATCACGCGGGCGAGCTGAGGGGCGTTTATGGACCTGAAGGCATCGCGCCTGCTCGTGTGGCACTTCCTGACGCGTGTCCCCCTGTGGACCGCTATGGCCTCATCGCCCATGCCCTCGTGCATGGCTACGGCTACCTCGGCGAAGGGGCCTCTCGCGGCTGCCACTAAGGCACCCAGGAGGTTTAAGGCCGCGTCAGAGCTGGGCCTATCTGAAGAGCGCTGAGAGCCCACGAATACAACTGGGACGGGCAGGCCCCTTAGGGCGAAGGCGAGGGCGGCAGCCGAGTAAGCCATGGTGTCCGTGCCGTGAGCTATCACCACGCCGTCCGCGCCGGATTTTATGTGGTGTGCGGCCCTCTCGGCCATGCCGGACCAGTTCTCCGGCAGCATGTCCTCGCTGAGGAGCGAGTAGAGCACCTCGGCCCTCACGAATGCTATATTGGCTAACTCGGGGAAGAGCGCGTAGAGGTCCTCGGCCTCCAGGGCTGGCTTGACGGCGCCCGTGCGGTATTCGACGCGGCTGGCTATGGTGCCTCCCGTACTTATCAGGGCTACCTCTGGCATGCCGGGCGCCTTCTCCGGCTTGGCGGGCGGCTTAACGAAGCCCGGTCTAGCACCCGGCCCGAGCTTCTCTATGACCGTGCCCTCCTCGAACCTTATGCCCACGTTATAGCCGCTGTCGAGCTTGATGACCAAGCACTCGCGGTCGCCCAACACGGGCCTGGGCATGAGGATGCCCTCTAGGACCAAATCGCGCTTTCTCACGCGAATCCTATCGCCTACCTCGGCCCCTATGGCCTTCAGGGCCTCGAGGAGCGGGCCCGAGTAGCCCGAGAGCTCGGCCAAGCTAGGGCACCACCGTTAGATCGGCCCGCCGGGCTAGCATAAGCCTTCAGCCCACCGCCAGCTTGAGCGCCCCTGTCCTACAGGTCTCCACACAGCGGCCACATAAGATGCACTCGCTCCCCCCGAGGCCCTCTAAGCTCCTTATGCCCATGGGGCAGGCCGCCAGGCAGGCCAGGCAGCCCGTGCACCTGGTCTCGTCCAACTCCAGCCTGGCCAGGGAAAGACGGTTCGCCTGGCCAGCTAAGGCGCCCAGCGGGCATAGGTAACGGCACCAGGCCCTCGGGGTGCGCATAGCCCAGATCGCTACGGCCGCGAGCACCACGAGGTGCACGTAGAAGAAAGCGCCCATCCTCGCGCTCGGCATCGCCAGCCTGTAAGGTATGGCCGCGAAGAGGGCCCCCACAGGGCAAAGCCAACAGAAAGTGGTGCTGGCCAACAGGTAAGCCAATATGAGCGTGCTAGCTAACACGATAGCCTTGCCTCGCCTGGCCCAGGCGTCTAAGCGCGGGACAGCGGCATCCGCCGGCCTTCCCCTTGTCCCCCGGCCAGATGCCCAGGCCAGGAGGTCTTGGAAAGCGCCGAAGGGGCAGAGCCAACCGCAAGCGGCCCGGCCTAGCAAGAGGAAGGCGATTCCGAGGGTGCCGAGCACGAGGAAGGGAAACCTGCGGACGGCCGTGAAGTGTTGGAGGGCGCCTATGGGGCAGGCCACGGAGGCGAGGGGGCAGCCGTGGCAGAACATGAAGGGGACCACAAGGCCCGTCTTAGTTGCGGCCGTGAAACCAGCACAGCAAGCCAGGAGGGAGCCTGTTTGCGCGAGGAAGCGCTTGTGTGCTAGCTTCCTCATGACAACCCCACGCATGAGGGACATAAGAAGCGTACTAAGGCCCGGAGGATGCCATACTGCCCTAGCCCCAGGAGGAGGAAGGCGAGCGAGAAAGCAAGCCAGGCCAGCCTCACGAGCGTTAAGTGGCGCTTACGAGCCAAGGGCGGCTTTCACCTCCTTCGCCAGGGTATCGCTGTCCGTGAGGCCCACATGCCTGGCCCTTATGTAGCCGTCGGGGTCCACTACCACGAGCGTGGGCACGGCTTTGATATTGTATGTGTTTGCTAGGCCAGCCGTGTCCCTGGCCACGAGCCAATCTATGCCGTTCTCGGCCGCGTATTCCCTGAGCACGTCATCTGTGTCGCCCGGGTAAACGCTTATGGATATTATGACGAGCTTATCGCCGAAACGGGCCTTAACTTCCTTTAGCTCGCTTACCTGGGCTTTACAGGGGACGCAGTAGGTCGTGAAGAAATCCAGGATGACAACCTTCCCCCTGAAATCGCTAAGGGAGAACTTATGCCCATAGATGTCCGTGAGGGTGAAATCAGGTGCCTTCTTCAGGCTGGTGCTCCCCTGCCCACCTGCCCCTGGACCCTGGGCTGGTTTAAGCGCGTCCATGGCTATGAGGACGATTACAGCGAGCAGAACCAGGCCTATGGCCAGATGTGAGCGCTTCAGGGCCCTCGCCTCCTGCCTACACAAACGCCGGGAGAGGTGATAAAGGTCGTGGTGATAAAGGTCGTGCCGATGCGCCCCTCAGAGCTTCTCGAGCAACCGGTCCACGTCCAGCTTGTTCTCGTAGAGGCCCACGTCATCCGGCTCCATGCCCATGGCCAGGCCCAAGAGCTGCGGGTAATGGACCACGGGCAGCTGTTCTTCCTCGGGGAGCTCCTTCATGATCTGCGTGTTCTCGAGGTGCAGGTAGCAGAACGGGCAGACCGTCACTATGGCCTCAGCGCCAGCTTCCCTCGCCGACCTTATCTTGTCCAGGGCTATCCTGTAGGCCAGGTCCTCGCGCACGGCCAACACGGGTAGGCCACAGCACTCCAGCTTCTCTATGTAGGGCACGCTCACGGCCCCCGTGGCCTCCACGAGCTCGTCTAAGCTGTGTGGGTCATCTGGGTCGTCGAACTTCAGGACCTCGGAGGGTCTTATCAGGTGGCAGCCGTAGTGGACCGCGACCTTGAGGCCCTTGAAGGGCTTCGTCACGGCCTCCTTGATCTTCTCGAGGCCCACGTCCTCGTAGAGCACCCTGACGAGGTGCTTCACGACCACGCCGCCCTTGTACTCATGGCCCACCTGGCGCAAGATTTCGTTCACCTGGTCGAGCGTGTTCTGGTCCTTGAGGGCCTCCACGGCCCGCGTCAGCACCTCATTGCAGCCGTTGCAGAGCGTGAGTATGGTATCCACGCCCTGCTCCTGGGCTAAGGCCAGGTTCCAGGCGGCCACGGCTAAAGCGGCTTTCTTATTGACCGAGGCCATATCAGGTGAGCCACAGCAGCCCACATCCTTCAGCTCCACGAACTCCACGCCGAGGGCCTCCAGGACCTTCCTGGCCGAGAGATCGTAGGCCACCAGCCTGGCCGGGACCGTGCAGCCCAGGAAGAGCCCGTACTTAGCCATTTCACTCACCCCCGCCGGATACTTCTATGCCAAGGAGCTTGTCCACGCCCAGCGAGGTCAGCAGCGCTCTCAGCTCATCGAGCTTGACCTCGGGCACAGGCGGCAGGCCGTAATCCCCCCTCATCTCATTCTCGAACTCCGTTATCTCATACATACGGCCGAACTTGAAGATGGGTTCCAGCTTGGCCTTTATGCTCGGGTGGAACTTGCCTTCCTCTATGGCCAGCTCGCGCAGGGCCTCTATGACCTCCGTTGGCTTCACCTGCTGAGGGCAGTGCTCCACGCAGTTAAAGCAGCCCAGGCAGAGCCAGAGGAGATCGCCGGAGAAGAGGCGCTCCTTAAAGCCCAGGATGGCCAGCCTAGCGATTATCCTTGGCCTGAACTCCTCGGTCCTCCGCGCCACAGGGCAATCCGCCGTGCAGGAACCGCACTGGAAGCAAAGCGTTAACTTCTCAGCGCCAGGTATCTTCTTGACCTTGTTCTTGAACCCCGGGTCCGCCTCCCTCAAGTCCAGCACGAGCTCGCTCATCCCGGCCCTCCCCCCGGGACCGGCAGGCCCGGCCTCTTAAAATTAACCTTGAGCTGGCCTATCATGCGCTCCCATCCGGCGCTAGGGAGTTGAAAAGCTTTTTACTCATGCGCTGTTAGTGCGGCCGGGCGAGATAGAATGGGCGGGGCAAGCGGCCAGGAAGCCCCCTGTGAGAAGCCGGGCAGGAAGTTCCCCTGGAGCCTGGAGGACGTGTTATCGGGCAACGAGATATGGCTCTGCGCTTCTTGCTTCACCTGCGTGGACAGGTGCCCTCGTGACGTGGACTTCACCTACATCAGCTTAGCCCTGAGGAACCTGGCGGCCAGGGAAGGCAATATCCCGGAGGCGCTCAGGGCCATGGGCTCGGCCATACTCGAGTGCGGTCTGGCCTACAAGATACCGGCCTCAAGGCTGAAGATGAGGGAGAAGCGCGGTATCCCAAGCCTACCAGCCGTGAACGCCGAGCAGGTCAAGGCGCTCCTAGAGGGCATCGGCTTCCACGAGCTCCTGGCCAAGAAGAAGGAGGGGTGATGGAGCGTGCCATCCAAATATCTGCTCTACCTGGGCTGCCTCATACCCTATAGGGAGTTGAGCTACGAGATATCCGCCCGTAGGCTGGCGCCGGAGCTGGGCATAGAGCTCGTGGACATGCCGGACTTCAATTGCTGTGGCTTCCCCATAGACGGCATAAGCCATGAAGCTGCCCTCCTCCTGGCGGCCCGCAACCTGGCCATAGCGGAGCGCGAGGGCCTGGATATACTGACGCTCTGCAACGGCTGCTTCGCCACCCTACACCACGCGGCCCAGGAGCTGACGGGCGACCCAGAGCTCATGGCCTGGGCGAACGAACATCTGACCAGGGTGGGCCTGGAGTTCCGGGGCCGCGTGAAGGTGAAGCACATCGTCCACGCGCTATTGGAGGACGTGGGCCTTGAGAAGTTGAAGGAGAAGATAACGAACCCTCTCGAGGGCCTGGTAGTGGCCCAGCACACCGGCTGCCACCTCGTCAGGCCGGCCAAGGAGCTGAAGTTCGATGACCCGGATAACCCGAGGGTGTTGAAGGAGTTGATAGAGCTCACGGGCGCTAAGTGCCTAGCCTACCCAGATGAGGGGCAGTGCTGCGGCGGCCCCATCATAGGCGTGGACTCTAAGGTGGCCGTGAGCGTGGCAGCTGAGAAGCTGACCAGGGTGAGGGATGTCGGGGCCCAGGCCCTCATAACGGTCTGCCCTGCCTGCCACTTCATGTATGACTTCAACCAGCCGGTGGCCGAGAAGCAGATGGGCGAGAAGTTCGGCTTGCCGGTCCTCTACTACACGCAGCTCCTCGGCCTGGCCATGGGCATAGAGCCCAAGGAACTCGGCTTAGACATGCTGAGGGTGAAAGCCGATAAGCTCCTAGAGGCCCTCAAGCGCTGAGCCAGGCTAGTTTTATACCAGGCCCCTCATCTCCACGCCCGGTGGTTTGGGCTTGGAGGAGTGGCGCCTCATAGACCTAGGCTACCAAGAGCCCCTCATGGCCCAGTGCTTCTACGAGGCTGTGGCCATCTGCGTGGACCGAGGTATCTCGCCCAACACGCTCATCATAACCAGCCCCTCCAGGCCCTACGTGTGCATAGGCTATCACCAGCGCCTGGAGGACGAGATAGACCTAGATTACTGCCGTTCCCAGGGCTTGCCGATAATAAGGCGTGGCCAAGGCGGTGGCGCGGTTTACCTGGACAGCAACCAGGTGTTCTACCAGCTCGTAGCCCACGAGGATAGCCCGGCCGTGCCCAAGGACGTAGAAGAACTCTTCAGGCGTTGTTTGGCCGCGACCATGCACGTTTATCACTCCTTGGGCGTGCCGGCCGAATACAAGCCCATCAACGACGTGGTGGTGAGGGGGCGCAAGATATCGGGCAATGGCGCCGGCAGGCTGGGCAAGGCCGTCATCCTCGTGGGCAACATCATCTTGGATTGGGATTTTGAGCGGCTGGTGCGCGTCCTGAAGGTGCCTGACGAGAAGTTCAGGGACAAAATGGCCAAGAGTATGCGGGAGTGGCTCACCAGCCTCAAGCAGGAGCTAGGGCACGTGCCGCCCGTGGAGCGCATAAAGGAGCTGATAGCCGAGGGCTTCGAGAAGGCCCTGGGCATAAAGCTCGTGCCGGGCAGGCCCACGCCCGAGGAGCTCCGCGTCTTCGAGGAAGAGGTAAAGCCCAAGCATACTTCCCGCGAGTGGCTTTACCTGCCTGAGGAGAGGCACCCCTGGGCCCATCCAGGCCGCGTGGTGAAGATAACAGATGGCGTCCGCGTGGTGAGCGTGGCCCACAAGGCGAAGAAGATGATAAGGGTGACGGCCGAACTCATGGAGGACAAGCTGTTAGACGTGATAATATCGGGCGATTTCTTCGCCGTGCCCGAGGAAGCCATCCACGAGCTAGAGGAGGCCCTCAGGGGCTGTAGGCTGGAGGAGGGGGAGCTCAGGAAGCGCATAAAGGAGTTCTACGCCAGGACGGGCGTCAGCACGCCTGGGATAGGGCCTGAGGACTTCACGAGAGCTTTGATGAAGCTCAGGGAGGCCGTGGAAGCCTATCTGCCCTCCATCAAGCCTTCTGCCGAAGAGCAAGAGCGCTGAGGGATGCCCGGCCAAGGGCTTATCCTGGCCAGAGCTTTATCTTTCCCTCTCGGCACAAAACCACAATATAAGATTTGGGCTCCCCGGCCCCCTGGCCTAACATGAGGCGCTCTCAGCCTTCCTTCTTCAAGAACTTCTTTATCTGCTCCTTCAGATACTCCTCTACGGCATCGCCATGGGGCAGCTGGGACAACACGCTCTGGAGTTCCTCGGGGCTATCGGGCTTTATGCGCACGAACCACCCCTGGCCGTAGGGGTCCTCGTTTATAAGGCTCGGCTTGCGCCTCAGCTGCCTGTTCACCTCTACTATGGTGCCTGAGATGGGCGATATGACCTTCTCCACCCATTTCGCCGATTCCACACTGCCGAACGTGCCTCCCTTATCTACGTGCCTGCCGGGCGGGAGGAAGCGAGCGCTCGTCACCTTCTTTATGAGCTTCTGGGCTAGATCGTTGAAGCCTATGCGGACCGTCCCGTCTGGCTCGGGCTTCAGCCAGAGGTTGCGATCGGTGTAATACAGGTCCTTGGGCAACTTGATGCCCTCTATCTCCACTACCTCGCTCATGCCCGACACCCGCCTGCCTTAGGACGTGAAGATAAAAGCCTTTCCATGATCCTGCTCGCTACTACATCCCGGGCCGATGGGGGAGCATGCTAGAGCCCTAGCTTCTCCTTGAGAGAGACCCTGACGTCCTCCGGCAGCGGCCCGAGTTCCTCCACCATGGCCGTGTGCTCGTTGAAGATGGCCGCTATCTTCCTGTAGGCCGGCAGCTCCACTAGGCTGGCGTATAACCTGGCGTCCTCTACCCCCTCATCCATGAGGGCATCGTAGAAGTCGTAAACGCGCTCTTCCACGAACTTCTCATAGATATCGTGTTGGCCTTCGATGAGCACCACGCCATCGGCGCCCAGGGCGAAGGCAGCCAGTATCTCCTTAATGCCCAACCTGGCTATGCTCGGGACGCGCACCACAGCCACCTTGGGCGTGTAATTCATCCTGTCCAAGCCCACGAAGTCCACGCCCGTGTAAGCTATGGTGCTCTCCACGAAGGCCACCAGACGTATCTCATCGGGTGCCTTATCGGCTAATAAGCCCCTGAGAGCCGCGATTATCTGCTCCCTGGTGTTGTTCGCGAACTCTATGGCCTCCCTCGGGCACTCGGGCACGCAGGCCCCACAGCCCACGCAGATGAACGGATTTATGTCGGCTACCTTCCGCTCAGAGGAGGTCACTAGCGAGACGGCACCGACGGGACATATCTCGGCGCACTTCCCACAGCCATCGCAGGTCTCCTTGATCACGTAGGCTTTCTCGGGGCTGGTGACCACCACGCCCTTCCCTATGAACTCGGCTGCCTTGGCAGCCGCCGCTAGGGCATCTGAGACAGTGTCCCTTATGTCCTTGGGGCCGGTAGCACAGCCGCAGGCGTAAATGCCCGATTTCAGCGTGTCCACGGGGTTGAGTTTCGGGTGCTTTTCGGCCACGAAACCATCCGGCCCGAGGGCCAGGCCTAGGAGGCGCGCTAGCTCCTCAAGGCCCTTCGGGGCCACCATGGGTGTGGCCAGGGCCACCATGTCGAAGGGCTCCTCTATCACGCGGCCCGTTAGGGTGTCCTCGGCCCTCACCACCAAGCGCCCATCCTTATCACGCCAGACCTCAGCTACCTTGCCCCTGATGAACTTCACGCCTGCTTCCTCGGCGCGCCAGTAGAGTTCTTCGTAACCGCGCCCAGCCGCCCTGATATCCGTGTAGAATATCCATACCTCTATGCCGAACTGCTCGCGTAAGAGGACGGCCTGCTTGATAGAATACATGCAGCATACGCGGGAGCAGTAAGGCACATGCCTATGCCGGTCCCTAGAGCCGGCGCAGAGCACTATGGCCAGCTTTTTCACCTCCCGCCCATCGCTGAAGCGCTTAACGTAGCCGCCCGTGGGGCCGAAGAGGTTCGTGAGGCGCTCTAGCTCCATCATGGTTATGACATCCTCGTAACGGCCGTAGCCGTATTCCTCTAGCTTCTTGGCATCGTAGAGCTCGTAGCCCGTGGCCACTATGATGGCCCCGACCTCAAGCTCCAGCGTACGCCCTTTATCGTCTAAGTTTATGGCATTGGCCGGGCAGACCTCCACGCACTTCCCACAGCGCGTGCAGTGCTCGAAATCTATCACGGCCGCGTAGGGCACGGCCTGCTTGAAGGGTATGTAAATGGCCTTCCTCTTGGCTCTGAACTCCTCGAACTCGTGGGGCACCTCCACCGGGCAGACCCGCGAGCAAACGCCACAGCCCCTGCAGGCCTCCACGTCCACGCCCCTGGGCTTCACGAAAACCTCCACCCGGTATCGGCCTGGGTAGCCGCGCACGGCCTTGACCTCGGCGTTAGTGATGAGCTCTACGTTGGGATGCCTGCCCACCTCCGCCATCCTGGGCGTGAGGATGCACTGAGCGCAGTCTATGGTCGGGAAGACCTTGGTGAGCTTGGCCATGTGACCGCCTATGCTCGGGTAGCGCTCCACGAGGTATACCTTGTAGCCCATGTTGCCCAGCTCTATGGAAGCCATCATGCCCGCTATGCCGCCGCCTATGACGAGGACAGCCTGGGAGCACTTCTCGCTTATGTCCTCTAAGGGCTGGAGCTTCAGAGCCCTCTCGTAGCCGGCCCTCACGAGCCAGATGGCCTTCTTGGTGGCCTCCTCGGAGGGCTTAGGGCCGTGGACCCAGGAGCAGTGCTCACGTATGTTCACGAACTCCAGCAGGTAAGGGTTCAGGCCAGCCCTCTGGAGCACGGCTTGGAAAGTAGGGAGGTGCATCCTAGGCGTGCAGCAGGCCACTACCACGCGGTTGAGGCCCAGCTTCTTTATGTAGTTCACCATGTTGTCCTGAGCTGGCTTAGAGCACAGGTATTCTTCCTCGCGGGCTATAGCCACGTGGGGCCATTTCTTGGCTTCCTCCCTGACGGCCTTACAATCCACCACGTTGCTTATGTTGCCGCCGCAGTGGCAGATGAACACGCCGACCTTCGGCTCGGTCTTGGCCATCCCCCATCCTCCCAGGGGCCGGTGGCATCTGTGATAAAAAGCTTCCCGCTAGCCCCAAGGGGCCAGCTAAAGGGCACGTTAAGAAGCTATGAGGGCGAGAAAAGATCTCTAACGGGCAGCTCAGAACTCCAGGCCCAAGGCCTCCGCGACCAGCTCCGCTAGCTCGGCTATCGGTATTTTTGCGTCCTCGTAGCCGGGTGGTAGCTTCTCGTTCTGAACGCATGTGAAGTGTATTTTGCATTTGTGGCAGCCTACCA
>CAZWYW010000014.1:0-11468 GCA_964638535.1 uncultured Candidatus Bathyarchaeia archaeon
ACCGGCGACAACCCGGTCTTCAGCCGGGCGCTCTCCCAGGCTGAGCTACCGGGGCCCGCCGTTCTAATCGGGCGTGAGGAGGGGGCTTAAACCTTTCGGGCAGGCTGGAGGCCGGATTACCTTAATATCATACGATTACCCCATACAGATCGGGAAGATGCCGGAAGACTGGGCCGAGCTCTTCGAGGATATCCGGGCAAAGCTGGGCTTGCGCGAGAAGCACGTGATAGACTTGGGGCCCGGTCGGCGGGAGCTCTTCATTAAGGCCACGGACGCCTTGAGGGAGCGCTTTGTCCTCCAAGTCGTGAGCGAGCGAGAGCTGGCGGAGGCTAGGGCCTGGATAAGGGAGCTCGAGGCCTGTGTCGAGGGCCTTAAGGCCAGCCTGGGCGTGGGAGGCGTGCTCTACACGCGGGAGCTTAAGAGCTTCTTAGCCGACCCCCTAGCCCACCTCAAGAAGAAGATATTCATTTATACCTTTGACCTCCTAACGGGCAAGCTAGATTTAGAACGCTTCGAGCGCAAGGCCTCCGCGGCTATAAGGACATCGCTCAGGACAAACATGCGCTCTATCTACCAGACCTGGGTTTTCCTCAAGCTCCTAGAGCTCTTGGCCTCCCGTGGCCCTGCCGGCCTTGTTTACCCAGAGCATGGCCTGATATACGTGGAGAGGAGCGGGAGACAGAGATTGGGCTCTATACCGCCTAACTGCGTGATAAGGTGTCCCGCTGGCGCCCTGAGCTTCTTCATAGAGGTCCCGCGCCCGATCGCCTGGGAGGACGGCACCGATCTAGCGCGCGTCTGGAAGTTCTACGTGGCCCTCCGCCCGGACATGATGGTTTACGGCGGTGTGGTCATGGACATAGCTGAGCCAGCCAGGGACCCACCCGTTAAGAGGCCGGACGCCATAATAGAATGTAAGGAGCTAGCTGATTGGTACGAGCGCGTCAGGGACCTGAAAGGCCAACTATCGAGGCCTCTCTCGGCAGAGGAATGGCGTGTCTTATGGCTTAAGGGCCTCTGGGATGGTTTAGCAGCAGCTATGGGCGTGGAGAGGCGAGATGTGATAAGGATGCTGAGGTCCTCGCGCTCGGTTAGGCTCCAAGAGCCTAAGCTCGTCCAACTCTATAAGAGCGTCTATCGGCCGGGCATGATGGCCTTGGTCTCCCGGGCTAAGGTGCCGGGGGAAGTGCGCGAGGAGCTGGAAGCCGCAGGCATCGCGGTCTACGATGGCGTGGGCTTCAGGGCCGAGAAGTTAGAGGAGATGGCCCAGGAGCTCGCCGGGCTGGCGAGGGAGGGAGGCGGCAGGGCTGATCTGTTGGACGAGGTAGCCCATCTCCTGGGCCTCAAAGTCGTGGATAGGGAAGCCTTGCGGGAGGCGGTTTTAGAGCTCGTGAGGGAGAACCTAGGGGCCCTAAGGGAGAAGTTAGCCGGGGCGGGGGGCGGCTGAGCGGCCAGGCTTTTATACTCCCGTGTCCTGCGCACGTGGGGATGATGAGGTACCCCGGGAGCGAGCCCAGATGACGTAGTGTGTCCTCCCCTGACCCCCTTTCTGACCCGAAGCGCATGTTTAACGTTCTTAGGCCCCGGCTGCCAACACTTGTGTGCTAGGGCAGTGATAATGCATAACGGCGCTAAAGCATGATGATTTTCGCCCCTCCTGAGCGCTCCTACCCAACCGCAAAGCGTATATATAGTTAGGCTAGCCTAATGGGGACCCGCCATGTCCGGGCACCAGGACCGAGAGCCCGCTGGGGCCCGCGAGGAAAGGGCTAAGCGGATAGAGGAAGAGCTGAAGCGCCTCAGGACCCGTATGTCCCGTGTTAAACATAAGCTAGCCGTGATAAGCGGCAAGGGCGGCGTGGGCAAGACCACGGTGGCCGTGAACCTGGCCGTGGCCTTGGCCATGCGCGGCCACGAGGTCGGCATCTTAGACGCGGACATAACAGGCCCCTGCGTGCCCAAGATGTTGGGCCTGAGCGGCTCGCGCTTGGTGGCTGGCCCGCCCGGCATCTTCCCTGTGGTCGGCCCCCTCGGCATCCGCGTGGTCTCCATGGACTTCCTCTTGCCCGACGAGGAGACGCCCGTGATATGGCGTGGCCCTCTGAAGTCCGCGGCCATAAGGCAGTTCTTGGCCGATATAGTCTGGGGCCCGCTGGACTACCTCATTGTGGACCTGCCGCCCGGCACGGGCGATGAAGCCCTGACCATCATGCAGCTCCTACCCGACATGGATGGGGCCATAGTAATCACCATACCTTCTGAGGTCTCCCAGGCCGTGGTGAAAAAGGCCGTCAGCTTCTCCCAGAAGCTCGGGATACCAGTCGTGGGCGTGGTAGAGAACATGAGCGGTTTCGTCTGCCCGAAGTGCGGCACTTACGTGCCTATCTTCCGCGAGGGGGGTGGGGAGCGTATCGCCAGGCGCATGGGGGTGCCCTTCTTAGGTCGCGTACCCCTAGACCCGCGCATCTGCGAGGCCTCTGATGCCGGCGAGCCTTTCATAGCCAAGCACAAGGAGACGCCGGCTGCCAAAGCCTTCCTGGAGATAGCGGAGAAAATAGAGGCCTTCTGCGAGAAGAAAGCAGCAAAGGCCGTCAAGGGAGGGGAGCAGGGCTGAGCTCCCACGGCGCCCCCTCGGTCAGAATATACGTGTTAGTGGACGATTACGCCAGGAAGAGGGGCTTCTTAGGCCAACATGGCTTCTCGGCCTTAGTGGAGGTAGAGCAGCGCGGGAGTGCCCGGCTCCTCAGGGTCCTAGTGGACACGGGCCAGGATGCCTCGGTGTTGCTCTCCAACGCGGATAAGCTAGGCCTCGACCTAGGCCAGGTGGATGCCATCCTCATAACCCACGGCCATTACGACCACGCCGGCGGCCTCCTGGGCCTGTTAGATAACGCGGGCCTTGAGGGCAAGCCGGTGATAATGCACCCTGACGCGCTCAAGCCTAAGTTCGCGGCCAAGCCCCGCTTCCGCTTCGCTGGTGTCCTGCGCTTCAGTAGATCGGCTATCGAGGCCCGTGGCGCCATCCCCGTCCTCTCCAAGAAGCCGGTCCAGCTGTCAGGCGATGTGTGGGCTACGGGCGAGGTCGAGAGGCGAACCCCCTTCGAACAGGTAGAGGGCTTCCTCACGCTGGGCCCCGAAGGGCTGGTGGAGGACAAGCTGTTGGACGACCAAGCGTTAGTGGTGAGGCACGAGGAAGGCCTAGTAGTCATCACGGGCTGCGCCCACTCTGGTGTGGTGAACACTGTGCTATATGCCATGAAATTGGCCGGCGAGGAGCGAATCCTAGCCGTGGTGGGCGGCTTCCACCTTGAGAGCGCGAACGAGGAGCGCCTGGCCAAGACCGTGGAAGAACTGGGGCGTTTGAAGCCAGCCCAGGTATGCGCTTGCCACTGCACGGGCCTCAAGGCCTTCTGTAAGCTCATGGCGGCCTTCGGCCCGAGGTTCAGGCGCCCCGGTGCAGGCGACGTGATAGAGCTCTAGCCAACGGGTAGCTTAAGGGCGAGCGTGGACACGCTGAAACGGGATGGAGAAGCCCTGCCTCAGGGTGCGGCGTGAGGAGGCATCTAGAGCACTTGAGCTGTTAAAACGGGCTGGTCTGCTGGACCGTTCTTTTGAGCCAGGCAGGGAAGGCGATTTCGTTTTCTTCCCTCTCGCGAGGCATCCCGGGCCAAGCGAGCTAAGGGCCTTGAAAACCAAGCTGAGCTCAGCTGAGGTCCAGCTCACCGATGTGAAGCCGAGGGAGCGCCCAACCACGCTCTTAGATATCTTATCGCGCTCCATCCCGCGTGAGCTGCTTGAGGAGGCCCCGAGGTCCTTTGACGTGATAGGCGATATAGCTGTGGTAGAGCTCCGGCCCGGGCTATGGCCCTATAGGCGCGCGGTCGGCGAGGCCATCATGACGTTGCACAAGCGCGTGAGGCTCGTGTTAGCCAAGGGAGGCCCTGTCTCCGGCCCCTTCAGGCTCCGCGAGCTAGTGCCCATCGCCGGCTCAGGCCCCACCGAGACAGCTCACAGGGAGCACGGCTGTGTCTTCAAGCTCGACGTGGCCCGCGTTTACTTCTCGCCCCGCCTCTCCTACGAGCACGCCAGGGTGGCCTCTCAGGCCCGAGAGGGCGAGGTCGTCGTGGATATGTTCGCTGGCGTGGGCCCCTTCGCCATCTTAATGGCCAAGAGGGCGCCCAGGCTACTGGCCTTCGCGATTGACATCAACTCTGTGGCGTTCCACTACCTCGCCCTGAACGTGAGGGCCAACAAGGTGATGGGCAGGGTGGTGCCCGTGTTAGCCGATGCCAGGAGGGCTGCTGAGGGCGCGTTAGAAGGCGTGGCCGACAGGGTAATCATGAACTTGCCCGAGAGGGCGCGGGAGTTCTTAGATGCAGCCTGCCGTGCCCTGAGGCCCGAGGGCGGCGTGCTCCACTTCTATACCTTCGCTGGCGCTCCTGAGCCAGAGCGCGAGGCCCTTGAGGCCCTGAGGGCTGAGGTGGAAAAGGCTGGCCGGGAGGTGTGTGATATCCTGGCCGTGAGGCGCGTGAGGGCCGTGGGGCCCTTCAGGTGGCAGGTCGTCGTTGACGCGCTAATTGTTTAGGAGCTGGCCTAATCGGGCTCCTTGACCTCTAATCTTACGAGCACTTGAGCCCGTGGGTCCCTGAGGGCTTCTATTAACTCGCGCGGGAGGTCCCGGGCTGCTTTATCGGCTTTTATGGCCACCGTCCGGCCACAGACGTAATCGCTCTTTCGCACCACTATATCAGTCGGGTGCTCGAAGCTCAGGGCTGGGTGCCCACGGGCCTCCACCGTGGCCCTCAGGCCCTTAGACGGCACCTCTATAGTGATGATTATGCGCGCCCCCTCCCTTCTGGCCGCGCGCTTAAAGGCCTCACTCAGGTCCCTGGCGCCTTTATCCGCCCCTACCGCGATTATACAGTCGCCCCTGGGCGTCAGGTGCGTCTCGCGTGTTATCTCGAGTGTAGTGGGGTGCGTGGCCCTCACGTTCGGGTGCCCGCGTGCTCTCACGACCTCGACCGGCATGGCCTGGCCCTTCGGCGCCCGGAGAGGTATTAAGAGGACGGGGGCCTTAGGAGCGCTCGGTGGAGAGCTTGCGAGAGGAGGAGTTAGAGAAGAAATGGAACGAGCTGGTCTCGAGGCTCGTGGGCGAGGGCATACTGCGCTCGGAGCGCGTCATAAAGGCCATGAGGAAAGTGCCCAGGTACAAGTTCCTGCCGGACCGCCTGAAGCCTTACGCACACGTGGATACCCCCCTGCCCATAGGTTTCGGCCAGACCATCTCGGCGCCACACGGCCCAGCTCCCCGAGCTGGGAGGCCTTAAAGCATGTGGGGCTGGGCCGGGCGAGACATGGTAGCCATAATGAACGAGGCCCTCGAGCTGGCGCCCGGTCAGAAGGTACTCGAGGTAGGTGCTGGCTCGGGCTGGCACGCGGCCACGGTAGCCGAGGTGGTAGCGCCCTTAAACGCGCCTAAGGAGGAGTGGGGGCACGTCTGGACCATAGAGATAGTGCCTGAGTTAGCCCTGATGGCGAGGAAGAACATAGAGGCTAACGGTTTCGCTGACCGCGTGACCGTCCTGCATGGCGATGGCTCTATGGGTTACCCACCCGAAGCCCCCTTCGACCGCATACTCGTCACGGCGGCTGCGCCTGACGTGCCCGCGCCGCTGGTTGAACAGCTGGCCGATGGCGGCATCTTATTGGTGCCAGTCGGGGGCCTCCACCTCTTCCAGAGCCTCCTGAAGGTCAGGAAGGTCCGGGGCGAGGTGCACGTGCAGGACCTGGGCGGCGTGGCCTTCGTCCCCCTGAGGGGCAAATACGGGCACAGGGCGTGAGGACCTTGGGCAGGCGGATTCCACGGGCCTTTATTAAGCCGGGTAGCTAGCGAGCTAGGGTGGCCGTTACTTGTCATGCCTAGACGACGTTGAGGCCTTGAGGAAAGCGGATGTACATGGCATGCTAGCCGCTTACCTGAGGTGGGCCGATAACCTGCTCGAGGCGGCTAAGAGGGCCGAGGACATATCTTTCCCAGCCGAGGTCAGGACGAGAGCAGGCCCGATAAGGTACGGCGAGCCGGACGCCGTGGTAATCGTGGGCATGGGCGGTTCCGTCGTCGGCGGCGAGCTGCTAAAAGACCTGACGTGGGATGTGGTGCCCGTGCCTGTGTTGGTCTGGCGCGATTACCACATGCCCGCCTTCGCAGGGCCTGACACGCTCGTGATAGCCGTCAGTTATTCGGGCAATACCGAGGAGACCTTAATGGCCTTCTCGGAGGCCCTAGGACGAAAATGCATGATCGCTGCCATAACTTCCGGCGGCATCTTGGGCCAGCTCTGTAAGCGATTAGGCATCCCTGTGGTAGAGGTCCCAGCTGGCCTCAAGCCCAGGATGGCCCTGCCCTACCTCTTCGCGCCCCTGCCCGTGCTCTTAGAGAAGCTGGGCTTAGCGAAGGGCCTCAAGGGCCAAGTAGAGGAAGCAGCTGCCCTGCTCAGGCACATGGCCGAGGACTTAGGGCCTGACGTACCCACCGCGCGGAATAAGGCTAAGGAGCTGGCCTCAGAACTAAAGGGCACTATACCTATCGTCTACGGCTTCGGCTTCTTCAGGTCCGTCGCCTACAGGCTCAAAACACAGTTCAACGAGAACTCCAAGGTGCCTAGCTTCTACAACTGGCTACCGGCCTTAAACCACGACGAGGTGATGGGCTGGGAAGCCGAGGACGCCCTCACTAAGCCCTTCTCCGTGATATTCATAAGGGACCGCGATGAAGCCCTTGAGATAAGGCACAGGATAGAGGCCACCAAGGAGTTAGTAGCCGGTAAGGCCTCTAAGGTGTTGGAACTACACGCACTAGGCTCAGAGAGGTTGGAGAAGATGTTATCGGTCCTCTACGTTGGGGAGATGGCCAGCCTTTACTTAGCGCTGGCCAGGGGGGTAGATCCTTACGCTATGGCTAGCATAGATGATATCAAGGAAAAGTTAGCGGTGTTAGGGATGGCCGAGAAAGCCAGGGCCAGGGCGGAGGCCCTCGTTCCTTAGTCTAAAATTCGTTTACCGGTCGCAGACAAGTAAACGTCCGTGAAAAGCATGTTAAAGTAACATGACGCAAGCCTTATATCCATCACTTCGCACAGAGCTCTCCAGCATAAATAGGGGGCGGCGAAGAAATTGAATGACGTAGAACTCGCACTGACAATAGCCTTTAACCTAATCAACATCTACTTCCTATTAATAATCACAAGGACTTACGTGCTCTCCTTCTACGCGCTGAGGTATAGGAAGAAGCTCAGGAAGTATGGCGTGAATAAGAGCTTACTCGCCCGTAGGCCTTTTGTTTCTGTTATGATTCCTGTTTATAATGAGCCTAATGTTGTTGATAGGATTTTGAGAGCTTGTGTTGAACTTGATTATGATAATTATGAAGTGATAGTTGTAGATGATTCAACTGATGAAACTATTGAGAAATTATGTGTTTGGGCTAAACACCCACGTGTTAAAGTAATTCATAGAAATCATAGAACTGGTTGGAAAGGTGGTGCATTAGATGAAGGATTAAAACAATTAAACCCAAAAAGCGAATTCATACTAGTATTCGACGCAGACTTCATACCGCCGAAAGACGTGATACAGCGCCTCCTGCCTAACTTCACGGACGAGCGTGTGGGGGCCGTGCAAGGCTATCAATGGCATGTGCTGAACGCGGACGAGAACTGGATCACTAGGGCTGTTAGAACGTTGACGGCCGCGACCTACTCGTTCGATTTCGTGGCCAGGGACATCTGCGGCGGTTTTAATCAGCTCGGTGGGAGTGTTATGATGATTAGGCGTAAAGTATTAGAAGAAGTAGGTGGTTTCGGCCACAGCATAACAGAGGATTATGACCTCACGCTCAGGCTCTATGAGCACGGCTACGAGGTGTTCTACGACGAGACGGTAAAGGTGCCCTGCGAGTGCCCCTCCACGCTGAGGCACTTCATACGCCAGACGTGCAGGTGGGTGGAGGGGAGGATGAGGGATTTCCGCAGGAGGATCACGACCGTCTTGAAGTCCAAGAAACTCCCCTTGAGGAAGAAGCTCGATTTGCTAATGGACGGCCTCACCAACCTCTCAGCTCCCTTCTTCATGTTCTGCTTAGCTTGGACCGTGATCTCGCCTCTCTTGAGCCTGAGGGTGACATTCTTCCTAGAGCTGCTCCATGTGCCCTGGCCTGTTCACGCGATTTATACGCTCTACACGATGGCCTGCCTGCCCTTCGCCCAGATGGTAGCTCTTAAGAAGGAGGGCGAAAAGAGGACGGCCAAGTGGATAGCATGCTTCCTCCTGGCCCTCGGGACAGCCTTCCCCTTCTACGCCAGGGCCTGCCTCAAGGGGGCCTTCACCAACACATCTTACTTCTACAGGACGTACAAGACCGGGAAGATCACGAGGCTCTACGAACAGGCCTGGCGGCTCCGCGTGCCCACCGGCATCATGACTTCATCGCCCTACCTGAGCAGCGGCGTGCCCAGCATACTCGCCCTCGCCCAGATCATGAACTTCCTCTCCCGTAGGGGCTGGCTGCTGTAGGTGGGCGGGCAGCGTGCCTCCTTAAGCCCCCTCCCGCCTGGCTATCTCCCTGGCCACGATCAGCCCGGACATGCTAGCCTGCACTAGCCCCCTCGTCAGGCCAGCCCCATCGCCGGCGGCGAACAGTCCTTTCACGGGCGTCTCCAGGTGCTCATTTACCTCCGGCCTCAGCGAGTAGAACTTCACCTCCGCGCCGTAAAGGAGCGTGTGACGGCCGTAAGCGCCCGGCATGAGGGCATCCAGGGCCTTGAGCATCTCTAGTATATCGGCCAAGAAGCGGTAGGGGAGCACGAAAGCCAAGTCTCCCGGCGTGGCAGAGGGCAAGGTAGGCTTCACCAGGCTCCTCTCCATACGCTCCGGTGTGGAGCGACGTCCGTGAAGCAAATCCCAGAGCCTCTGGACGAGCACGCCGCCTGAGATGAGGTTTGTCAGGGCCGCTAGGTGCTTGCCGTAGGCTATTGGGTCCTCGAAGGGCTTAGTGAAGGCCGCGCTGACCAGGATGGCGAAGTTCGTGTTCTCCGTCCAGCGGGATCGGTCCGAGAAGCTCTGGCCGTTCACGGTTATGACACCATCGTAGTATTCCGTGATGACATAACCGTGGGGTGCCACACAGAAGGTGCGCACCTTATCGTCAAAGCGCCTAGAGTAATAAATCAGCTTGGGCTCGTAGAGGGCGTCCGTCAGCTCCTCGGCTGTTTCGCTCGGCACCTCGACCCTAAGGCCCACGTCCACGGGGTTAGTAGCCGTCTTTATGCCCAGATCAGCCGCCACGTCCTTCAGCCATTCAGCGCCGCCCCTGCCGGGCGCTAAGACCACGTATCTGGCCTTGATCTCCTCGCCGTCCGCTAGTCTGACGCCCCTCACCCTGCCGCCCTCGGCCAAAACGTGGGAGACCTCCGTCCTCATCCTGACCTCGATCCTCTTGCCCAGGTAAGCCCGCATGGCCTTTAGGACACGGAAGCAGCCATCTGTCCCCATGTGCCTTACCTTCTGCGGCACGAGCCTTAAGCCTGCTTTAGCGGCCCTCCTCGCCAACTCAGCTACCTGGTCCTCATCAGTCCCGTAGAGCTTCTCAGGCGCCCCAAAGCGCAAGTATATCTGGTCCACGCGCTCCATCAGCTCAGCTAGCTCCTCCCGGCCCAACAGCCCCGATAGCCAACCGCCCACGTCCGGCGAGTATGTGAGCTTGCCATCGCTGAAGGCCCCAGCCCCGCCCCAGCCGGAAAGGAGGGCGCAAGTAGGGCACCTCACGCACACGCCCGTCTCTCTGGCAGGGCAACGCCTGTCGTCTATGTCCGGCCCCTTATCGAAGACCGCTACTTCTAAGCCGCCGCGCTTCACCAACTCAAGAGCCGTGAATAAGCCAGCGGGGCCAGCCCCCACCACAAGTACATCGAACTCCTCCGAGCCCAATCCCATCACGCACGAAAGGGATTTGAAGCCCAGCTTAATAGGCTTCTTGGTATGGAGCTGCTCAGGCTAGGGCCTGGCCTGAACGCCGTGAAAGGGCAGCCCGCGCTCTTACTGGCCAAGCCGGGCCATAGGGTCCTAGTGGTGGCCGATCTCCATATAGGTTGGGAGTCTGCCCTGGCCGAGAAGGGCTTTCACATCCCCTCTCAGGTGGGCAGGATGCTGGCCCGCCTAGAGCGCCTGATAAAGGCCTTCAGGCCCAAGACACTCGTCTTCTTGGGCGACATCAAACACACCATAACAGGTGCGGAAGCCGAGGAGTGGGCCCAGATACCCGCTTTCTTCGAGCGCCTCCTGGCCCTCGTGGGCGATATCAAGGTGGTCCCCGGCAATCACGATGGGCGCCTGGAAGCCCTCCTGCCGGATAGCGTAGAGCTGCTGGGCAGCGGGGGCCTAGCCCTCTGGGACTCCTTTGGCCTATTTCACGGCCACGCCTGGCCCGATCCAGAGCTATTGGCCTGCAGGTGCCTCGTGATAGGTCACATGCACCCCGTGGTGGTGTTTAGGGAAGGGCCTTACTTCAGGACCAGCTCCCGAGTCTGGCTAGTGGCCAGGTGCGACGGCCCTGGCCTAGCTGGGGAAATGGCTAAGAGGAAGACAGCTAAGCCCGGCCTAGACCCAACTGAGGCGAGGGCCGAGAGGTTATTAGTGATGCCTTCCTTCAATGAGTTCTTGAGGGGACAGGCCGTCAACCTGCCCCGGCCGGACGATGATGCCTTGATAGGGCCTGTCATGAGGTCAGGCCGCGTGGACCTCGGGGGCGCTGAGGTTTTCATGCTTGACGGGACCTTCTTAGGCAAGGTGGGCCAGCTCCGCCGAACGGGCATCTAGCCCTTAGCTTTCTCGACCCGGATCTTCGCGCCCATCTGGACCTTGGCGAATACCTCTAGGCCCTCTGTCACACGCCCTATCGGGTTAACCGGCCCTACCGGCTGCGATTGTCCGTAGAAGACGCAGATAGCGTGGCCAGCCGGCCAGTAAGCGATAGTGCCTTTCTCCACGCGCTTAGTGGCCTTCTCCTCCCCCAAGCGGACCGGTACCTCGAAGTAGACTTCCTCGAGCCAGGTAGAAGCATAACCTTCCACGGGCAAGGCCCTGACAATAGCGTCAACCGTCTTAGGCGCTAAATGCCTTATCAGCTCGCCCCTAGCCTCCCCCGAGCCCTCTATTACGAACTTGATCGGTATCCTATCTACGCTCCCAGCCGACATGGCTCATATGGCCACGGGGCAGCGCGGGCTTTAAGCTTTCTTGGACCGCAGAATAAGCCGAGGCCTTAACGGGCTTCTAGGATTCTCTTGTAAGGAGCTGGGCGTTCAGGACTTCGACATGGACACGTCTTTCTCCTTCAATTCCCCTAATAGGATTCTGAGCCTCAGTTAGGGTCTATTCTGGTAATCAGGCAGTGCTCCTTATAAGTTTTGGCT
>CAZWYW010000014.1:11568-26748 GCA_964638535.1 uncultured Candidatus Bathyarchaeia archaeon
GTTTTGGCTAGCTAGTGCAAGAGCGCCGTTAGCCTATAACTACTTTATTTAGTAAATACGCTAAAGCGAGGATAAAGGCCCTGGGGGCCTGGCAGGCCTACTTAAGGCGCGGGGAGGGCTTTTTTATAGGAGGCCGAGGCGTTGCTCGGCCTGCCGTGCCGGATATATGGCCCTATAGACCTAGCCTAGGCGGGCGAGGGGCTTGGAACCCGCCCTCGAGCTCTCATACAAGGGCGTGCGCGTGAGGGTGCTGAGAGGCGATATAACGAAGTGGTCGAGCGATTTAAGGCCCTCTGCCATAGTGAACCCAGCGAACAGCCTCATGCTCATGGGCGGCGGCGTGGCGGGGGCTATAAAGAGGGCTGGGGGAGCCGAGATAGAGGAGGAAGCCTGTAAGCACGCGCCCGTGCCAGTGGGCAAGGCCGTGGCCACCAGGGCTGGCAAGCTGCCCGTGGACCGGGTGATTCACGCGCCCACCATGGAGCAGCCCGCCATGAGGACCACGACCGAGAAAGTGCGCAAAGCCATGAAAGCCGCCTTAGAGTGTGCCGACCAAGAGGGCGTCAAAGCCATAGCCTTCCCTGGCCTGGGCACCGGCGTAGGTGGCCTGAGCGCTGATGAAGCAGCCGAGGTGATGTTAAAGGCTCTCAAGGAGCATATAGATGCTGGCACGGGGCTTGAGGCGGTGGATTTCGTAGCTTTCACAGCCGACTTAGAGGAGGCCTTCGCTAGATGGGCTAAGGAGCTGCTATCCTGATGAGTTATCGAGCAGCTGTCACCGGGTGAGGGTGATATCGCTCCTGGTGCCTCAAACAACTTTTTATGCCCCACGGCCGAGGGGGCGTGATGTTCGCTTACGAACGTTGGGAGGAGAGGGCAGAACTCCTCAGCCCGCTGAGGGGCTTCGAACGCGAGGCTCAAGCCATAGAGTACCGGCGCGATCCCCTCACGGGCCATATAACCATGCTGGTTAGAGGCCGCTCGCGCTATATCATGAAGTACTTCCGGTCAGATGAGGAGCGCGTGAGGGAGTTGGCCGAGACCACTAAGGCCAATTGTCCTTTCTGCCCGGGGGCAGTTGAGGAGAAGACGCCCAAGTTCCCGCCGGAAGTCCTCCCTGAGGGCCGCCTTAAGGTGGGCGAGTGCTGGGCTGTCCCAGCTCTCTTCGCCCACTCGGGCTTCAACGCCATAATCGTCTTGGGCCGCGAGCATTATAGGCCCCTGCGCGAGCTGGATGGGCGCCTACTAGCGGATGGACTAAGGGCGGCCGTGGAAATACTACGCTTGGCTTCTCGGGCTTACACTGACCTGCGGTTCGCCACGATCATTATGAATTACCTGCCCACGTCCGGCGCGAGCCTCGTTCACCCGCACATGCAGGCCCTAGCGACCAAGAGGCCCTTCAACGAACTCAGGGAGCTACTATCACGCAGCCTGGACTACTGCCTGGCCACTGGGAGGAACTTCTGGGCTGACCTGGTCGAGAGGGAGGCCGAGGAGGGTTCTAGGCTAGTAGGGCGGCTGGGCCGGACGTGGTGGCTTGTCCCCTTCGCGCCTAAGAGGCGTTATGAGGTCTGGTGCCTGGTGGAAAGCGCCTCTAGCCTGCTAGAGCTCTCGCCAAACGACATAGGCCATGTGGCCGAGGGGCTGGCGAGGGTGCTAGCCTTTTACGACGAGTTAGGCATCTCGGCCTTCAACATGGCCTTCTTCTCCGGCCCGCTGGGCGAGGACACCAGGGCCTACTTCTGGCTTCAGATGCGGGTTTGCGCTCGCTTTGGCTTAAGGGAGCCTTACCTGAGCGATTTCTGGGCGCTGCCGGCCCTGCTGAGCCAGGATGAAGTCTTCGAGGCCCCTGAGAATTATGCTTGCGGGCTCAGGCGCCGTTTCGGGGAGCCACTAGAGGCCAAGGCTTAAATCCATTCCGCATGGGCCTCGCTGGAGAGGCGACCTAGGCTTAGCGGGGTGTCGCGTCAGTAGGGACACGCCCGTAGCCGTGATAGGCGTGGGGAAGATAGGCGAGGCGATCGCGAGGGCGCTCCTCAAGGCCGGCTTCAAGCGCGTGGTGGGCACCGTGCGGACGGAGCGCAGGCGGGAGCAGCTCAAGGACCTCGGCATCCCCGTGTTGCTCGATAATAGGGAAGCCGCCCGCGAGGCCGAGATAGTCTTCCTGTGCGTGAAGCCCTACCAGGCATCGGGTGTCTTGAAGGAGATATCGGGCCTCCTGGCCGGGAAGCTCCTCATATCCGTCGCGGCAGCCGTCAGGACCGATTATCTAGAGGCCCTGGCCCCAGGCGCCCGCGTCATAGGCCATGCCGAACATAAACATCCTTGTCGGCCAACTCGGCCACAGCCATAGCGCCCGGGAGGACGGCCTCGCCCGAGGACGTGGCCGTGGCCAAGGAGCTCTTCGGCCTCATGGGCTACTGCGTGGTAGTGGAGGAGCGCTATATGGATGCCATCACGGCTTACAGCGGCAGTGGGTCGGCTTTCGCCCTCGCGTTCTTCGAGGCCCTCCTCCTAGCTGGCCTAAAGGTCGGGCTCCCCAGGGACGTGGCGCTCGAGCTGGCCATCCACACTCTCACGGGCACGGCGAGGCTGTTAGAGGAAGCCAAGGCCCCCACCCAGCGGAGCTGAGGGACATGGTCATCACGCCGGGCGACGTCACCATAGAAGGCGTCCACGTCTTAGAGAGGGCCAGCTTCAGAGCCATAATCATGGACGCCGTGAACGAGACTTTCCGCAAGTCGGCTGAGATAACTAAGGTGCTCAACGCTGAGCGAGCTCCGGGCGGGCATCAAGGCTGACTTTTTATGGCCTTTAGTATGAGCTCCGTGGCCTTCCTCGGGTCAGCGGCCCTCGTTATGGCGCCACCGACTATGACTATCTTCACGCCGGCGCGCACGACCTTGTGGGCCGTATCGGCCCTTATACCGCCAGCGGCCGCCAGGGGGATTTTGAGGGCCTTGGCCAGCCGGGCCAACGTGGCTACCTTGCGGTCTATTTCCTCAGCCCTATCGCGTTGGACATCTATGCCCGTGTGAGCGCAGATATAGTCCACGCCCAGGGCCTCTAGCTCCTTGGCACGCTTCACGGGGTCCGGCACCTGGAGCAAGTCCACCATGATCTTCACGCCGTATTTGCGGGCACATCCCACGGCATCCTTTATGGTATTGTTGTGCGCCAGGCCAGAGATGGCCACCACGTCCGCGCCCGCTTGAGCGGCTAGCTCGGTCTCAAGCCAGCCCGTGTCAAGCGTCTTTAGGTCCGCTACTATGGTGGCGCCCGGCAGCTTGCGCCTTAACGCCCGGACAGCCTCCATACCAGCGCTCTTTATCAGGGGCGTGCCAGCCTCAATCCAATCTGCCCCGCCAGCGAAGGCGAGCTCAGCTATCCTGAGGGCCTCCTCTAGGTCGCGTAAGTCGAGGGCCACCTGGAGCTTAGGCCAGCGCGGCTCCCTTATGATGCCGAGGCGCATGAGGACGCGGTCTGTAGGGCGGCCCCTTGGGTCCCAGAGCCTCAGGGCATAATACTCGTCTAACATGGCCTCTAGCTCGACTACCTGGCCCTCCGCCGGCCCGTAGGGCATGGGCTCCTTGAGGAGGCGTAGGGGTAGCGTGTCGTGTGCCCTATCGAAG
Organism: uncultured Candidatus Bathyarchaeia archaeon; assembly: GCA_964638535.1. Taxonomy (GTDB): domain Archaea; phylum Thermoproteota; class Bathyarchaeia; order EX4484-135; family EX4484-135; genus EX4484-135. The sequence continues at coordinate 15,204 of CAZWYW010000014.1, forward strand.
CCCTCGCGGACGTTGAAGAAGCGCTCGAGGTTATAGATGCGCTCGCCAGCCCGCAGGAACTCCTCTTCATCGAAGTAGAAGCCCGTGGCCGTCGTTAAGAGGCGCGCGTACCATTTTGGCTCGTAATCCAGGGTCTCGAAGAGGGCCAGGGAGGTGAACTTGCACATCACAATACTGTCCAAGACCGCGAAGATATCTTGGAGCTTCTTCACCAACTTAGCCTTGCCCTCGGCCTTCACCGGGTCCAGGTAACGCGGCATGCTGAGCACCTCGCTCATGACGAGGTAAGCCCTGAGGTGGCAGCCCCCGCGGTTTGACGTAGCGTAAGCGAGGCCCATGCCCTTCGCGCCCCTCGGGTCGTAAGCTGGCAGCTCTAGCCCCTTGACGTGCATGGCGAAATCACGCGAGCCCTTGATGCGCTCCGACATGCGTTTCACGCCCAGGGCCAGGAAAGCGCCCACGCCCTCTCTCCTGGCCGTGAGCTTCACGAGCTTGGGCAATAGCTCGGCCCTGCCCCACGTCAGCTCGAGACCGCCCGCCTCGGCAGGCCCTATCAGGCCGCGCTCGTAGCACTCCATGAGGAAGCCTATGGCGTTCCCAAGCGATATGGTGTCCAGGCCGTACTCGTTCGCGAGCTCGTTTGCCTCTGCTATGACCCTTAGGTCGCTGATGTCGCACTGGGCGCCGAAAGCCCACATGGTCTCGTACTCGGGCGCCGCTATCTCCCTGCCATCTGGCCTCCTGAGCACCCGGGCACAGCTGATCGGGCAGCCGTAACAGGCCCTGCGCTCGGCCCGGAGTTCCTTGACCACGGCCTCGCCGGTTATGCTTTCTGCTCCCTCGAAGAAGCCGACCCTGAAGTTCCTAGTGGGCAAGATACCGGCCTTGTTCACAGGCGTGGTGAGGCATCCCGTCCCATAGCGGCCCAATAGGTCGCCCGTGAGAGGGTTCCTAGCCAATATCTCGCGTACCTCGCGGCAGACACGCTTGAAGGCATGGGGGTTCGCGACCTCCACACGCCCACGGCCACGGACCGCTATGGCCTTCAGGCGCTTAGAACCCATCACGGCCCCAAGGCCGCCGCGCCCGAAGGCCCTGTGGGGCTCGCACATAACGTTGGCTAATAAGACGCATTTCTCGCCAGCCGGGCCTATACAGGCCACGCGCGCCTTAGGGTCGCCCAGCTCGCGCTTGACGGCTTTTACGGTCTCCGAGACCGTCCTTCCCCAGAGGCGCCCCGCTGGCCTCAACTCGGCCCTGCCATCTAGGATAGCTAAGTAGACCGGCTCTTCCGAGGAGCCCGAGATTATGACGGCATCATAGCCGGCCCGCTTAAGCTCCGGCCCTATCAGGCCGCCCGAGTTAGAATCAAATATAGTGCCCGTCAGGGGGCTCTTAGAGGCCAGCACGGAGCGGCCACAGGCAGGAGCCTGAGTGCCTGTCAGGGGTCCCGTGGCCAATACCAGCACGTTCTCAGGACCCAGCGGGTCAGCGCCCGGCTTCAGCTTATCGAAGATCATTTTGGCCGCTAGGCCGCGCCCTCCTATGTAATCAGCGGCTAAATCCCAATCCAGCCCTTCTTCCCAGACCTCTTGGCTGGATAAATCGACGTTGAGCACCTTGCCCGCATACCCATTAGGCATGCTCAGGGCACCGCATCCCCTGGCTAGTGGAGGTTAATTAAAATAAGGCCTGGGACGGCCTTGCCTGCCGAGGTGGCCGGGCCTGAAGGTCTACACGGAGGAGCTGACCATAAGGACCAAGGGGCCGTTCGACATAGTGAATATCACGAGTCACGTGAGAGCCGTGGTCGCCCGCTCGGGCGTGCGGAACGGCTTGGTCCACGTCTTCGCCCCCCACGCCACGGGCGTCCTAGCGCTCATAGAGGACGAGCCGGGCCTGAGGGCAGATATAGTGGACACGCTGAAGCGCCTCATACCGCCTGAAGCGCCCTACAGGCACCCGGTGAACGCGTACTCGCACATAATATCCATGTTCCTCGCGCCCGACCGCACGCTGCCGCTCGTAAACGGCGAGCTGGTGCTCGGCACCTGGCAATCATTGGTCTTCATAGAGGCCGACACGCACGCCAGGACAAGGCGTATCGTGGTCCAGGTAGTGGGCGAGTAAGAGGATGTGCCCCTGCCCAACGCATAAGCGGGAGGGGGGCCGGGGATGGCGGTGCTGTTGGTGAATAACTACATCAGCAAGCCGGAGGAGAAGATAAGGCGCTATATCGAGGCCCTGGAGGCCCTGACGGACGCGGAGATAGTGATCGCCAGGTTCCACGATGTCAGGCCCGGTTTTGACCCGGGGGCGCCCGTGGAAGCCGTGGTGCTCTCGGGCTCGGAAGCCTGCCTCAGCAGGCCCGAGGACAGACCTTTCTTCGAGGGGGAGATGGATTTCGTCCGGAAGGCCAGGGTACCCGTGTTGGGCATCTGCTTCGGCCACCAGCTCATAGCCGTGGCCTTCGGCGCCGATGTGGTGAACATGGGGAGACCCGTGAAGGAGTCTAAAGAAGTCGTGGTAGAGGTCCCCGACCACATATTCGCCTCTTGGAGGCCCGGCGACAAGCTGCTCGTGGCCGAGTGGCACGAGGACAAAGTGGCCTGGCTCCCACCCGGCTTCGTGAGGCTGGCCACATCTGATTATTGCGAGATAGAAGCTATGATGCACCTCCGCCGGCCTATCTTCGGCGTCCAGTTCCACCCAGAGCGCAGGCCAGGGACCTGGGAAGGGCCGGGGGAGCGCTGGGACGGCTTGGAGGTCATCAAGAATTTCCTGGCCCTAGCTGGTCTAGCAAGAGCGTAGCCAAAGCTCTTATGTGAGAGGCCCGTGTCAAGCCCACCCGGGTTGAGCTCCGAGCTACCTGCCAAGCCCGCTAGGCCGAGGAGGCTGAGCTGGGACGAGTACTTCATGAAGATGGCCCATCTCGTGGCCAAGCGCTCTACCTGCCTCAGGCGCCAGGTCGGGGCCGTGCTGGTGAAGGATAAGCGTATCATCGCTACCGGCTATAACGGCGCCCCTAAGGGCCTGCCCCACTGCACGGACATCGGACGCTGCCTCAGGGAAGAGCTCGGCGTCCCCTCCGGCCAGAGGCACGAGCTCTGCCGTGGCCTCCACGCCGAGCAGAACTGCCTGCTCCAGGCCGCCGTGTTCGGCGTGAGCACGCGCGGCGCCACGCTCTACACGACTACTTACCCGTGCGTGATATGCGCTAAGATGCTCATAAACGCCGAGGTAGCGGAAGTGGTTTATGATGCCGATTACGAGGACCCGTTGGCCAAGGAACTGCTCGCCCAGGCGGGCGTAAAGGTGAGGCGCTTCCACGTAGACCCAGATGACCCCTGAACGAGGAGGGTGAGCGCGCTTGAGACTCGTGGACGCCCACTGCCACATCCACGAGGAGGAGTTCGACGCGGACAGGGAGGCCGTGATAGAGAGAGCCAGGAGGGCCGGCGTGGTGGCCATGCTCACGTCCAGCCTCAACGCCAGCGAGGCCCAGAAGGCGCTCGAGGTAGCCAGGGCCTTCAGGGGGACCGTCTTCCTCTGCCTGGGCATGGACCCTACCGTGGATGATGAGTGTGAGATCTCGGCCGTTATGGGACTGGTCGAGCGCCTCAAGCAAGAGCTAGTGGCCATAGGCGAGGTAGGCCTAGATTTCTATTGGGTCAGGTCGGGGGAAGCCAGGGATAAGCAGGTAGAGCGCTTCAGGGCTTGGATAAGGCTGGCGGGCGAGCTGGGCCTGCCTCTAGTGGTGCACTCGCGCAGCGCGGGCAAATACGCCATCCAGGTCCTGCTCCACGAGGGATACGACAAGGTGCTCATGCACGCCTTTGACGGGCGCGTGGGCTGGGCACTGAAGGGCGTCAGAGAAGGCGGCTTCTACTTCTCCATACCTACCTCCGTGGTAAGGTCCCAGCAGAAGCGCAAGTTGGCCAAGGCTGTGCCGCTGGAGAACCTCATGGTCGAGACGGACTCGCCCGTGCTGGGGCCGGACCCCAGGGCCAGGAACGAGCCAGCCAACCTCCCGTTAGCCGTGGAGGCGGTAGCGGCCATAAAGGGCCTGCCTGTTGAGGAAGTAGCCGAGGTCACCTACCAGAACGCCGTCCGCTTCTTCGGCCTCAAGCTGTCGCCCTAACCGGTGGGGGGAATTGGCGCTCGAAATGGCCGCCTCGCCTAGCCTCGAGAAGCTGAGGGAGGTCGTGAGGCGCCTTAAGGCCCTGTATGGCCAGCTCGGGCCGCCAGGCGATGTGGGCGACCCCTTCAGGGTACTCGTCAGGACCATCCTCTCCCAAAACACGAGTTATAAGAACGAGCTGAGGGCTTTCAGGGCCTTAGAGGCCAAGATAGGCGTGGAGCCACGTGCACTGGCGGAGGCTGACGTGGATGCCATAGCAGAAGCCATAAGGCCAGCTGGCCAGCACAGGCAGAGGGCTCCTAGGATAAAAGCAGTCGCTAGAGAGGTCTTAGAGCGCTACGGGGGCGATCTATGGCCTCTCATAAGGGATAAGCCTCTTCAGGAGGCCAGGGAGGAGCTCATGCGGTTGCCGGGCGTAGGGCGTAAGACAGCCGATATAGTCCTGCTCTTTTGTGCTAGGAGGCCCGTCTTCCCCGTGGACAGGCACATAGCCAGGATAATCGCTAGGCTAGGGCTGGCTGGGACTAAGCCCGGCTACGAGGAGGTCAGGTCGTTGGTCGAGCAGGCCCTGAGCGAGCCAGGGGACCTGCTTTTCGCACATTTAGCCCTCATAAGGCTGGGCAGGGAAGTGTGTAGGGCCAGGAAACCGCTCTGTGCCTCCTGTCCTCTCGCGGATCTCTGCGAGACAGCCAAAGCCCAAGCTCATTAGGGCGCTTTTTCACACGAACATACCGCCCTCGGGAGGCCTCCTCTCAGGCCTGGGCGGCGTGGGGATCTTGCCGAACTTGGCCTCATATTCCTCAACGCTCTTCATGAGCTGCTCAGCCAGCATCTTGGCCGCCACCGGCGGGAGCACTATTTCCACCAAGACCTCCCGTTTCACAGTAGGCGGCTCCCGCCCGAGCAGCGCTCCCTCACTCAGCTCTATGTCCTCGCGGTAGAAACCGAGCCTGAAGTCGTAGGGGCTATGCATGCCGTAGGTCCCCGTGGCGTAAATACGCTTGAAATCAGGTGCCTTCTCTAGCTTTACCCTGGCTTTGCCCTGCCTCATGGCCATTCGGGCTCCCTGCCCATTCGTTCCCGCCGAGCTTAAAAGCATGGGGTAGGCAAATACCTTTACTCCCCGCGCCCGACTATCCGATGGGGGCAAGCGATGGAGGGAGCAAGCAGTTCTGAAGGAGGCATTAAGCTCGCCTGGCTGAATAACTACGCCTGTGTATTGCTGAAATCGCCTGGCGTCAAGCTCGTGGCGGACCCAGTTGGCATAAGGCCGGAGGCCGTAGGCGATGTGGACGCCATCCTGATAACACACGAGCACTTCGACCACTTGGATAAGGAGCTGGTGGCCTCCATACAGGGCCGGACGGGCTGCCTAGTAGTAGCTGACCCCACGTCTTCTAGGCTCCTGGCCAGGGCCGTGCCGGGCGACAAGCTCATCACCGTCGAGCCCGGCTCTCAGATATCCGTCGGGGAAGCCAAGATATACGTGGAGGAATGCAATCACCCGCCGGCTAACACGCCCGTCACTTACCTGATAGAAATCGGGGGCCTGAAGGTCTACCACACGGCCGATAGCCTGCCTTTTGACCGCATGGCCGATATAGGGGCCACGCACAAGCCTGATATCGTGTTTTGCACCGTGGGCATAGCGCCTGGCACCTCGCCCCGGACGGGCGTCAGGATAGCCGTGCTCGTGAAGCCCAAGGTAGCCATACCTTACCACACGGACAAGAAATCGGATCTAGAGCGCTTCTGCGACCTGTTGGCCAAGGAAGCGCCGGAGGTAAAGTGCGTAGTGCTTGAGAAGGGGGAGGAGTTCAGTTACCCGTGAGGTGCCGGGCGTGGAGCGCGGGGAGCTGGTGTGCGAGGTCTGTAAGCTCTTGGCCAGGATAGGGGCCGTGAAGTTCGGCGTCTTCAAGCTGACGAGCGGCAAGACTAGCCCTTACTATATAGATTTGCGCTTGGTGCCTAGCTTCCCGGATGCCTTCAAGTTCATCTGCGATGCTTATGCCTGGGCGATAGAGCGTGAGTTGGGCCTAGGGGCCTTCGAGCGCATAGCCGGTGTCCCGACCTCAGGCATACCCTTCGCGGCTGTGGTGGCCTTCAAGCTAGAGAAGCCCTTCCTCTACGTGCGCAAGGAAGTCAAGTTCCACGGCAGGGAGAGACGCGTGGAAGGCGCCCTCACCCCTGGCGACAGGGTGATCTTGGTCGATGACCTCATAACGACGGGTAAGACGCTCTCGGAGGCCGCGAGAGCCATAAGGAGGGAGGGGGGCGAGGTAGAACACGCCTTCGTGCTCATAGACCGTGAGGAGGGAGGTCGTGAGGCGCTGGCTGAGGCTGGCGTAGAGCTACACGCCCTCATGACGGTGCGCGAGCTGGCTAAGACGCTCTTGGACATGGGGGCCATAGAGGAAGAGCAATACGAGCTGATAATAAGCCAGGTGGGTTAAGAGGGGAAAAACGCGTTTTTATTTTCATACGTTGGTCTTCTGACCCAGGAACCTCTGTACGAACTCCACGAAACCCCTATTGCCAGCTAAGGCGCCCATTAAGACGGCTATGAAGCTTATCTCTATCCACGCCTTCACGAGTATCGGCGTGAGCAACGGAACCAGGAAGGCAGCGACCTCCGGGGGCAAGAATAAGGGCACCAGCGCCCGGAAGAACACTACAGTGAATAGGCATTCAGGCACGTAAGAGGCCAGCACTATCGCGACTGCTTTCCTAGATTGTGGCACGCCTTGGCTGCCGCCCGCAAGCCTTGAGAGGAAGCCAGCTGTTATGCCCGTGAGCGCCTTGCCAGTCGGCAGGCCTATCAAGCCTAAGAGGCCCAAGCTCCCGCCCACGTAGCCGAAGTAAATGCCTGTCCCCACGCCCACCAGGACCCCAACTACGCATCCAAGCCATGGGCCGCCGTAAATGGCCGAGATGAAGGTCGCCACGTGCGATAGGTCTAAGGCCACCTGCCCCATGGTGAAGACGCTCTGGGAAAGCACAAAGAGCGCGTTACCCAGCGCGCCCATCAGGGCCGCGAACGCTACCGACATCGCCCTAGGCCTCATGGCTTACCCTCCGAGCTGGGAAGCTACTAATTTAAAGGTATCTACTCATTTTCGGGTTATAGACATCTGCCGGCGCGCCGGGCGGTTTTAACTCGTTTTCTGGTGAAAGCTCTTAAATTCGCGAATTGCCGGCTGCCCCAGCATGAGCGGGATAGCAGGACGAGCGGGGAGGGAGGAGAAGGCCAGGGCTACTTTGACGTTGGCGGGCTCTACCATGCTGGGGGCGCTGGCGGTCGCCATAGACTATACCATGAAGTTCAGCGGAGCGAAGGAGCTCATGAGCGCCCCCTGGGCGATGGCCTTCCCGCACCTGGCTTTCCTCAAGTTCGACTTAGACGGCATACCCATTTTCTGTTCCATGTCCTTCTTCGGTCTCGCGGCAGGTTGCCTCACATCCGTGATCTTGGGCTTAGCCATCATAGCTAGGGCACCTAGCTTGTTCGGGCTAGTTGGGGGCAGCATGAAGGCTTTAGCCGAGCTCTCCACCATAGCGGGCGCTTACGCTGGCCTGAGGGCCGCTAAGAGGGCCAGGTGGGCTTGGACAACGCTGGGGCCAATAACTAGGGCAGCCGTGATGTGCTTGGCCAACCTGGTCATCACGCCGACCATCTACCAACTGCCGCTCGCTGTGGTCATGGGCTTGATGCCCTTCATAGCGCTCTTCAATATCATACAGGGCGCTATCACTACTTACCTGGGCTTACCTGTGGCCCTGGCCGTCGTTAGGAGGGCGCCCGGCATCCTGCCAGCCGACGCTCCCATAATGAGTTGGGCCGAGAGCTGAGCAAGTGTTAGCCCAGGCGTGACCGGCTTTTTATCCGCCCGCTCAGCATCTCCCCGGGTGCCCGTGTTGGCCGTGAGGTACTTTAAGAAGGGTATCAGGGCACTCGGCGTGGCCGAGTGCTTCAGGCGCGGCGCCAGTGAGAAGTCCGTGTTGGCCGGCGTGGTCATGAGGGCCGATTTGCTTGTGGATGGGTTCGCTTTCTCTACCGCGACGGTAGGGGGCCTAGATGCCACGGAAGCGGTCATAAGGCTCTACGAGCGCTTAGGCCGGAAAGACGTGAATATCATCATGTTAAACGGCTGCGTGATAAGCTGGTACAATGTGATAGACCTACATGAGGTAGCCGAGCGCACCGGCAGGCCCCTGATATGCGTTACTTACGAGCCCTCGCCCGGCCTGGAGAAGTATTTCAAGCAGAACTTCCCAGACGATTGGGCCGAGAGATTGGCCATCTACGAGCGAAATGGGCCAAGAGTGCCCGTGAGACTTAGGACAGGCCATCAGGTCTTTATGAGAGCCATAGGGCTAGAGGAGGAAGAGGCCCTCAAGGTCTTAGATAGGTTCACCTTACATGGTTCCATCCCAGAACCCTTAAGGCTGGCGAGACTCTTGGCCAGGGCCGCTTTCTCCTCCGCCGGTGAGCTCGCCCGAGCTGGCTTCACCGGGCCTGGCCGTGAGCAGCTGGCTCCCTGATGGCGATGACCGTGCCACAGTAACGGCACCGATAGAAGCTCACGGCCAGGTCATGGGAGCGGCCCACATACTCCGAGGGCGTGAGCCTGGCTCCACAGACGCGGCACCTGAGCCTTATCCCCGCCATCCGCTTTCCTCCCTATGCCCAATTGAAAGCCGCGCGCATGCACTTATAAGTACTTTTAACTCAGGCCAGTAAACATGTAGAAGGCACACGTCTATTCAAGATACATGGACATGCAATTAGCGCTTGAGGAACGCAGCTATCTTCTGAACTAATATACGTGCTATATCTATGCCCGTTGCCTCCTGAGCCCCCCTCCAGTTAGGGGCGCCGTTCACCTCTAGGGCTACGTAATCTTCATCGGATTCTAAGACATCTATGCCCGCGTAAAATAAGCCAAGCTTCTCACAGGCCCTAATACACATCTCCCTGAGCTCTGAGGGAGCCCTAGCCCTCACCATACGGGCCCCCTGGGCCACGTTCCTCTTCCAAGAGCCCGGCGGCCCTACTTTCTCCACGCAGGCAACGACCTCCTCGGCCACGACTATCACCCTCAGCTCGCGCTCTACGCGCCCTACGAACTCTTGGACATAGAGGGGGCAGCCCTGGCGCTCCAAGAGCCTGAAGATATTGAAGGCTAAATCACGGTCTCCGAAGAGCATGGAGCCGAAACCCAGGCCGCCCACTATGGGCTTATAGACGAACTCGCGCATAGAGCCACAGAAGGAGTAAGCCACGGAAGCCGATTCAGTCAGGTAAGTCTTGGGCACGAGGAAGCCAGCCCTCCGCAGGGCTAGGAGAGTTGAGAACTTATCCTTGACCCTCTCTAGCGCCCAGGTGGGGTTCACAACTAAGGTGCCCTGGGCCTCCATGGCCCTGAGGATGGCCAGGCGGGCCACTAATTGCTCGTAGCTCCCCTGGCCCAGTGAGCGCACGAAGCAGGCGTCGGGCCTCCTAAGCTCGCCACTCCCGTGCCAGAATCTCACGCCCTCGGGGCCCACGTAGGCCGAGAGGTCACAGGCCCTCACGATACGTGAGGCCCCTAAGAGGCGCTTGCAAGCCCTGTGGAGGGCCATGTCGTTCCAGTCTGGCCCCCTGCCCACCACCACCAGCGCAGACATCTCGCTTACCGGCGGGGAAAGGGAGGCCAAGGCGTATATCAAGTTTAAATCGACGTGAGGGATCCGTGCCAGCTTAATGTGGCTTAATAGCCAGAGATAGGCCGTCCGGCCGGAGGACCAGCAGCTAGCCTTTATAAACTGGCGGCACGGCCCTCCTAATGCTATGGGGCTCCTGGGCTACATAGTGAACTTCAGGGTAGGGCCCAAGAGCCAGAACCCCAAGGAATGCATACTCTACTTCCCGGGCTACGATGATCGCTCGGCGGCTGCCCGGCTGATAGGCCGTAAGGTAGCCTGGCCCGTCGGTGAGCGCACCCACAGGGGCCGTATAGTGGCCACTCACGGCCGGAGAGGGCACGTGCGGGCGAGGTTCAGGCGAGGGCTGCCGGGCGACGCACTTGGGACACCCGTGGAGATAATAGGGTGATGCCCCCTATCCCTCCTGGCACTCGGCCATGATTTTGAGGAATATATCGCTGAACACCCTCCACCTGACCTTGCCGTACCTAGAGCTCTCCCAGGGGAAGCCCTCCCAGTGGGCCTGGCACGGGAATTCCCCGCACAGGAGACAAGACTTCAGCCCTCTCTTCACGGCGCAGGCGGCGAAGTAGCACTCATCTACGTGCAGGTCGCAGCCTCCACATAAGCCACGCCTGTAAGCCGGACAGAACTGGCATATTATCCCGCAGTAAGAAATGAGAAGCCCTCCGACATGCGGCATGCTGTTTCACGCTCTACGATGAGGTTGGGGACTTAAAAAATAATCCTGGCTAGTGGAGGGCTTACTCCACGAACGTCAGCCAACCGATGTAACGCTCGTCCCGGCCGCGCACGACATCGAAGTATTTGGCCTGGAGCTTGCGCGTGATGGGGCCAGGCTTACCATCGCCGATCTTGCGCCCATCTACCTCCACTATGGGTGTTACCTCAGCGGCCGTACCAGTGAAGAAACACTCATCGGCCCCGTATACCTCGGCGCGCGAGATGAAGCGCTCCACCACCGTGTAGCCTATGTCGCGGGCCAGCCTCATGACTGTGTCACGTGTGATGCCGAGCAGGATAGAGGCCTCCGGGGGCGGGGTGTAGATGACGCCGTCCTTCACCATGAAGAAGTTCTCGCCTGTCCCCTCAGACACATAGCCGTTCACGTCTAACATGAGGGCTTCATCATAACCGCCTAAGATAGCCTCCATCTTGGCTAGCTGGGAGTTCATGTAGTGGCCACAGGCCTTGGCCATGGGCGGTAGCACGTCCGGGCAGATACGGCGCCAAGTGGAGATGATGACACGCGCCCCTTTCTCAAGTGCCTCGCCCAAGTAAGCGCCCCACCTCCAGGCCGCTATGGCCACGCGCACGGGACACTTCAGGGGGTTAACGCCCATCTCCCCGTAGCCGCGGTAGACGATGGGCCTTATGTAGCAGTCCTCTAGCCCGTTAGCGCGCACTACCTCCTTGCAGGCCTCGGCCAACTCCTCTTTGCTGAATGGTATCTCCATCATGTAGACCTTGGCCGAGTAGAACAAGCGCTCTATATGGTCCTCGAGCCTGAAGATAGCTGGCCCGCGGTCGGTCTTGTAGCACCTCATGCCCTCGAACACGCCGCTGCCGTAGTGGATGACGTGGCTAAGCACGTGTATCTTGGCCTCCTGCCAGGGCACCAAGCGCCCGTCCATCCAGATGTACTTGGCCTCCTCTATCGGCAAACCTGCCACCGGCTTTAGGGAGCCTTGGCGCGTG
>CAZWYW010000014.1:26848-34736 GCA_964638535.1 uncultured Candidatus Bathyarchaeia archaeon
CTTGGCCTCCTCTATCGGCAAACCTGCCACCGGCTTTAGGGAGCCTTGGCGCGTGAAAAGGGCTTGCCCCTCGACGGGCGCGGGGTCGAGCCTCGCCACAGGTTTTAAATGATCTAGCGGGAGGGGGTCGTGGCATGGAGCCGGAATTCGTCCAGAGGCTGAGGGAGATAGTAGGCGATGGGAACGTCCTGATGGGCGCGGAGGCAGTGGCCGATTACCTACGCGATGAGACGGCGCCAGCAGTAGCGCCCAGGCCCGCTGAGAACGTGGTGGTCGTGAAGCCGGGCAGTACGGAAGAGGTAGCGGCCATGTTGAGGCTCGCGAACGAGGCTAAGGTGCCCGTTTTCCCGAGGGGCGGGGGCACGGGCTTAGTGGGCGGCGCCGTCCCGACCAAGGAGGGCATAGTGCTCTCGCTCGAGAGGATGAACCGCGTTTTGGAAGTGGATAAGGAGAACATGACTATAACCGTCGAGGCTGGCGTCACGCTCGCCCAGCTCATAAAGGCTGCCGAGGAAGCAGGCCTTTTCTTCCCGCCTCATCCCGGCGATGAATCGGCCACAGTGGGCGGCATGATAGCTTGTAATGCTGGCGGGGCCAGGGCCGTGAAGTACGGCGTGATGCGCTCTTACGTGTTGGGCCTTGAGGTCGTCTTGCCTACGGGCGAGGTGCTCCAACTCGGCGGCAAGTTGGTGAAGAACGTGGCCGGTTATGACCTCATGCACCTCTTCATAGGCAGCGAGGGCACGTTGGGCGTCATAACTAAGGCCATATTGAAGCTTTACCCGAAGCCTGGCGCTACTATAAGCCTCGTGATAGCCTTTGGGAGCCCTCACGACGCCATAAAGACCGTCCCGCTCATCCTCCAGGCCGGGATACGCCCCCTCGCGATGGAATACATGGAGCGCGATGTGGCCGAGAAATCGGCTGAACTGCAGGGCCTCAAGTGGCGTATAGAGAAGGGGACCTATTACCTCTACATCATCTTGGAAGGCGCCGGCGAGGAAGAGCTTTACCCTGTCGCGGCTAAGATAGATGAGATAGCCCGGCAGAACGGCGCCTTAGAGACCTTCGTGGCCATGGACAGGAAAGACCAAGAAGAGCTCCTGGCCATCAGGAGCCAGATATACTCGGCCCTCAAGCGCCACACGTTAGACATACTTGACGTGGCCGTCCCGCCGGCTAAGATTGCTGATTTCGTGGAGAGGGCGCGCGCTCTGGCCAAGGAGTTCGGCATGGAGTTCTTCCCGATATACGGGCACGCGGGAGACGGCAACCTCCACCCACAGGTCCTGGTGAAGGAGGCCGGCGGTATAGAGGTCGAGCGCCTGGAGGAGTTCAGGGACAAGCTCTACGCGTTAGCCGTGGAGATGGGCGGCACTATCACGGCTGAGCACGGGCTAGGCGCGATAAGGCTCAAGAGCTTCGCTAAGTTCGCGCCCAAGAAGCTCGTGGAACTCATGAGGGGCATCAAGGCCGTATTCGACCCCAACAACATACTCAACCCAGGGAAGGTTATACCGCCGGCCTGAGGGCATCAGGCGGCCACGTTCTAACGCCCAAATGGCCGAGTGCGTGCGGCATCAAGCGGGCGCGCCCCAAAGCAAAGTTAAATAGCTCTCCCAGCAGGCCGTAGGTGGGGAATACTAGTGGGCGAGGACTGGCATTCGCTCAGCGAGGAAAAAGTCTTACGGATTTTGAAGACGAGCGAGGAAGGGCTTAGCCAAGAGGAAGCAGAGAGGCGCCTAGCCGAGTACGGCCCTAACGTGATAAGGGAGGAGGAAGAACGTTTCAAGACCCTGAAGATGTTCTTAGAACAGTTTAAGGACGCCTTCGTGCTCATGCTCATCGCGGCCTCCATCATCTCCGTCTTCATAGGTGAGGTCGTGGACGCTATTACCATAGGCGCTATAGTGTTCCTCTGCGCCATCACGGGCTTCGTGCAGGAGTACCGGGCCGAGAAGGCGTTAGAAGCGCTGAGGAAGTACGTGGTGCCTGTCGCCCGCGTAGTACGCGATGGCGAGGTGAAGGTCATCCCGGCCAGCCAGTTGGTCCCCGGGGACGTGATACTGCTCGAGGAAGGCGATAGGGTGCCGGCGGATGCCAGGCTGATAAAGTGCTTCGAGCTGGCCACCGATGAGGCCCCCTTGACAGGCGAGTCGACGCCCGTGGAGAAATCCCTAGGCGTACTGCCGCCTGAGACGCCGGTGGCGGACAGGCACAACATGGTCTTCATGGGAACCCATGTGGTGAGGGGCCGGGGCGTCGCTGTGGTAGTTGCTACGGGCATGAACACGGAGTTCGGCAAGATAGCCAAAGCTATGGCCGAGGTAAAACGCGAGAAAACGCCCCTCCAGGCCAAGCTAGATAGGTTCGCGGCCAGGTTGGCCAAGATCGTGGTGGCCCTCTGTATCGTGATCTTCGTGCTCGATCTCTTCAGGTACGGCTTCTCCTTCGATATCGTGTTGAGGTCCTTCATGCTCGCCGTGGCCCTCGCCGTCTCGGCTGTGCCGGAGGCCCTGCCAGCCGTCGTGACCATAACGCTCGCCCTGGGCGCCAGGGAGCTGGCCAAGAGGAACGCGATAATAAGGAGGCTGGCGTCGGCCGAGACCTTCGGCTCTGTTACCTACGTGTGCGCGGACAAGACGGGCACTCTCACGAAGGGTGAGATGGAGGTACGCAAGATCTACGCGAACGGCAAGTTCTTCGACTTAGAGGCCATGGCCGATAATGACGGGCTGAGCGGGCCAGACGCCGAGTGCGTGAGGCTGGCGCTCGAGATAGGCTGTCTCTGCAATAACGCCATAAAGGGCGAGAATGGCGTTAAGGGCGACCCGACCGAGGTAGCGTTGATCATCTCGGCCGAGAGGGCTGGCCTGCGCAAAGAAGAGCTCGAGACCGAGAAGCCCAGGGTCTACGAGATACCCTTCAGCTCCGAGAGGAAGCGCATGACCACTATCCACAAGCGCGGGGACGGCAGTTTAGTGGCCTATGTGAAAGGGGCGCCTGAGGTAGTGTTGGAACGCTGCAGCCACATCCTCTTGGACGGGCAGGTGAAGGAGCTCACGGACGAGATGAGGGCACGGGTCTTGAAGGCGAACGAGGAAATGGCCATGAACGCCCTAAGGGTCCTGGCCATGGCTTACAAGCCCCTGCCCGATGACCTCAAGGAGTTCGAGCCCGAGGTGGTCGAGAACGACTTGATTTTCGTGGGCCTGCAGGGCATGATAGACCCCCCGCGCCCCGAGGCCATAGAGGCCGTTAAGGCGTGTGAGCGTGCTGGCATGAAGAACGTCATGATAACGGGTGACCACAAGCTGACGGCCGTGGCCATCGCGAAGGAGCTAGGCATCTTGAAGGAAGGCAGTAAGGTTCTCACGGGCCCTGAGCTCGATGCCATGAGCGATGGGGAGTTCGAGGCCATAGTAGAGGACGTGGTCGTCTATGCGCGTGTCTCACCGATACACAAGCTCAGGATAGTAGAGGCGCTGAAGAAAAAGGGCCACATCGTGGCCATGACGGGCGACGGCGTGAACGACGCGCCAGCGCTGAAGAAAGCCGATGTAGGTGTGGCCATGGGCATCAAGGGCACGGACGTTACCAAGGAGGCCGCTGACATGATACTCGTTGACGACAATTATGCCACGCTCGTGAACGCCCTCATTTACGGGCGCCAGATTTACGATAACATACGCAAGTACATCAGGCTACTTATGTCCTGCAACTTCGATGAGCTCTTCGTGCTCGCTACGGCCGCCCTGCTCGGCTTCCCGCCGCCCATGAGGGCTGCCCAGATACTCTGGATCAACCTCGTCACGGATGGCCCACCGGCCATAGCGCTTGGCACGGATCCGCCCGAGAAGGGCATAGAGACGCGGCCGCCGCGCGACCCGAAAGCCGGCATATTCCACGGTATGTTACTCTTCATGGTGATCTCCTTCTTAGCCCAGGCCATAGGCGGCCTGTCCTTGTTCTTCTACGGTTACCTGGTGCTCGGCGATTACAAGCTGGCCATCACGATGGTCTTCGTGCAGGCCGCCCTCTTCGAGCTTTTTGTGGCCTGGAACTGCCGCTCGGAGACACATAGCGTGTGGCGGATGGGCAAAGACGCGTTACGTAACAAGTTCTTCATATTAGCCGACATAGCCTGCGTGGCGCTCACGTTAGCGCTGCCTTACATACCCGTACTAGGGCCAGCCCTCCACTGCGTCCCGCTATCGCTGCCCCACTTGTTATTGACGGTAGCCGTGGCCTCCACGGGCCTCTTCGTGATCCTGCCGGAGCTGTGGATGCGGAGCGATTTCCTAACGAGCAGCCGGGAGCCCAGGGAACTCGCTAAGCCGTAGCCGAGGAGGCCAGGGAGAAAAAGCGACATTATTAGCGCGTGCTTGTTTATCTGCGCTCGCCCGGCGGGTAATAAATGCGGGCCGGGTCCGTCTCCCTTAGTGCTTTTAACTCCTCCTCCGTGGGCGGCGGGATCACCTTGACCTTCGGGGCCACCTTCAGGTCCCAGCCTGTGTTGGCCTTCACCTCCTCCACGCTGACGCCCTCAAAGACGCCCTCTAAGTACGCTTCCTTGGTCTTAGGGTCAAACCTGAGCAGTCCCATGGTAGTTATTATGCACGACGGTCCCCTGTCCGGCGGCAGGCCGACTTCCTCACGCGCCCCAGGCCCCCAGAGCCAGCCTGGCGTGGTCAGGTAATCTAACTTCTCCACGAGCCTGCGCTTCTCGTGGGGCATTATGATGATAGTGCGCTTCCCCAAGCAGCCCATGGGGCAGGCGCCCCCGCTGCCCGGGAGTATGACCTTGACCGTCTCGGGCCTGGTGAAGTCACCTATGATAGTGGAGTTCACGTTCCCATACTTATCCACCTGGGCTCCCCCTATGAAGGTCACGTCCACCTCGCCCCTCCCGAGCGCGGCCATGCTGGCGTACATGCCTAAGGCCGCGTCCGCGCCCGAGAAACAGCCGAAGTCATCTACCGTCACGGGGAGCGTGATAGGGGTGCCCCTCTTCATGCCGCCGGACTCGAAGATAATACAGGCGTTAGGCGCGTGGGTCTTCTGCGCTACAGCTGTCGCTAAGACGGGCAGCCCTATGCCAGCGAACACGACCTCGCCATCCTTTATCTCCCTGGCAGCGGCTATTACCATCATCTCGAAGAGCGTGTAATCCCGTTCATGCTTTTTCTCGCCCGACATGCCTGACCCCACCCCCTACTCCTCCACGGGGTATTCTACCCCCTTGAACACCTCCCAGCCCGTGAAGCCATAGTCCACGGGCATTATGGGATAGAT
The DNA here is from genome assembly GCA_964638535.1 of uncultured Candidatus Bathyarchaeia archaeon. Taxonomy (GTDB): domain Archaea; phylum Thermoproteota; class Bathyarchaeia; order EX4484-135; family EX4484-135; genus EX4484-135. Next base: position 32,144 of record CAZWYW010000014.1, read on the forward strand.
GTGGTGTTTTATGCGTAACCTCTCGAGCGCCTCGTAACCGAACTTCTCCACGTAGTGCTTGATGTACTCCTGCCTATCCGAGCAGCCCAACACCCATTCCTCTATGAACTTCCACATGAGGTCCTCACGCATGAAGTGGCGGGCCGCGTAGGTCTCGAAGGGTTGGTCGCGTAGGTAATAGCCATACATGCCTGTCGGATGGGCGCCCCAGGGCACTTCCACGACAGCGCAGGTCTTCCAGAAAGGTATGAGCGTTCGGTCAGGGTCGTGCCTTATCACCTCGTTCGGCACCAGCTCCTCGCACGTGATTATCACACGCTTGGCCGCGCCAGCGCCCCACTCATCGCTGACCGTCCTGCTCATCCACTTCTGCCCGTTCCCGTACTTATCGGCCCTCTGGCAGTGGATGATAGCCACGTCTATCTCTGGGCACCTCACGGCCACGTAGCGCTTGCCCGTGAAGGGGCACTCCATGTACTTCAAGTTCGGGTTGTGCTTCATCATGTCGCTAGCGAAATCGCTGAGGCTGGGCGCGAAGGTCCAGCCGAAGTAAGCCCCCATGAGGGCCATCATGGCCGTGTAGTTCGAGTAATGGTATATCTTCAACCTTCCCTCCTTGAAGGCCCTTATGGTAGCAGGGGGCCGACGCACCGGCCAACTCGCAAACCAGCCGTAGTGTATTTCCTTGCAGCAGCCCATGGCCACTAGGAGGTCCGTGGAGAGCACCGTGTCGTTAGCTACCATCCAACACGTCAGGTTCCTCTTCTTCTGCCTCACTATCTCAAAGCAGGCTTCCGTGGGTATGCAGTACTGGAAGCCACCCACGTAGACGACATCACCATCGCGCACGAACCTCTTTATGGCTTCCTCGAGCGTCATCACCTTGTCTTCCTCTGGAAAGGGAGCACGAAGTCTCATGTTTCCTCCCTTTCCCTGGATGGATACTATATGAAGCTTTTTAACCTTAACTTAATCCAACCGCTAACCAGGGCCTAGCTCAGTAGTAATACGTGATGACCTTGGGCTCGGCGAGCTGGAGCAGGCTCGGGTCCCTGCTGGCCTCACAGGCCCCTTCTAAGAGGCAGCACCCCTGACAAGCATAGTCCGTGCTCTTAACTAACGAGCAGATATCCGAACTACGCTTGCAGGGCGCCTCAAGGCTACAGGAGGGCTCGCGAACCCGGCAGCAGCTACGGCCTAGATGCCAGAATACCTGGTCTACCTCAAGCTGGCTTAAGCTGGCCTCGCGGCCCACTAGCTCGTAGGCCCTCAGGCAGGCCGACCTTATGGCGTGGTGCTCCTCAGCTGACACAAAACGCCTTTTGATGAGCTTCTCCCTCAGCCGACCATCTAGGACCTTCACCATGCCGGTCCTGAGGGCCACGCGTTGGAGGTGGTAATCCACGCCCACCGTGATGTTCTCTGGGTCAGAGGGCTTCCAGAGGCCCTCTAGCTTGGCTAGGATAGCGAACACCATGGTTTTCTTGGCCAGGGGGTCGCTGAAAGCCTTGAAAGCCGAGAGACGCTCCCTCAAGCCCCCAGGGCCTCCTAAGCGCCCGCCACAGGCGTCTAACAGGGACGAGACACGCCCGCCGTACCACTTCAGCAGCTTTCCGGCGGCGTCCCTTAGGAGTTCCACGCGCTCAGCGGGCCTCCTGGGCAAGCAGGCTTCTCCGGGCTGGCCGAACCAGGAGATGAACTCGGATAGCTCGAGCTCGGCTAGCTTAGCCGGGTCAAGCACGCTTGGATCGTCCTCGGCTAGAGCCGCGAGTAAGTGGAGCAAATAATCGCTCCCCCTGACGGGCCTGCCGCGCACCAGGCCTCTCAGGCCGCGCGTGTCGTGATTTATGACCGAGAAGAAGAAAAGGACACGCAGGGCGGTCTCCCTGTCCAATTTCTCAGTCAAGCCCGCAGGCCCCGAGGGCTTCACCTTCAGGCCCGAGATCCGTGAGGCCACGCGTGAGCAAGCGGCCTCATCAACAGCCGCTAGGGGCGTGTGCAAGACATGACCTCCCGTGCACGCGCTGGCCGGACGAGCATATAAGGATGTTGGCCCGAGCTGGCCTTATCACGGATCCCGGCGGCCGAATAACTTCGCCAGTATGGTGGAGGCGCTCTCAGATAGATGGCTAAGCTCGTGCTCGAAATGGCTTAGCGCGTCTAGGAAAACCGAGAGCTTAGCTAAGGCCTCCTCTGGCTTGCCCGAGCCGGACTCCACAGCTAAGATGGCCTCCGAGCACTCATCCGCTGCTTTAGCGAGGGCCTCAAATGCCTCCTGGCATTCAGCTACCCTGGCCCTCAGCTTCGCGGCTTCGTAGGAGAGCGGTCCCCTGGCCAACCTGCCACCTCAGATGGCTGGCTCGAAGAGGTCAATAATAGGCTTGCCCCTCCCGCGCTTCCGCGCGCTTACGCGCTCTCTCGGCCCGCTGGCCTCGCCCTTTGCTTCTGCTTCGCCGGCCTCAGCCTTGCTCTCCCCCCTCTCCCGGCCTGGGGAGGAAGGTTCTTTAGCTTGCTCACCCACCTCCGCCTGAACGGCTTTAATCCCTGCCTCTGGAGACTCTTCAGTCTCGTGCTCCCCTTCCCCGCCCCCGAG
>CAZWYW010000015.1:0-31443 GCA_964638535.1 uncultured Candidatus Bathyarchaeia archaeon
AGGTATGAGCCCACGCTCAGATACTCAAGCTCCTCTCTGACTTCAGGGACATGATTAACCTCTGTATAGCCAAGGCTCTTGAGATGGGCTCCTGGAGCATTAAGAAGCTCCATCATGCCTGTTATCCTGAGCTTAAGGCCAGATATGATTATCATTCTGATTACTATGGCCGTGCTTACCGTATAGCATCCCAAATCCTCAGAACTTGGCGTAAGAAAGTTAGGCGTGGTCAAGCTGACCCGGATAAGCCACCGAGGGCAAAGAAGCTCCTTGTTAGGCTTTCTAAGCACCAGTTCAAGCTTGAGGGAGACAGGCTCAGGGTAGCCATTAGGCGAGGGCAATACGCCATTATACTGCTCCAGGGCGGTGATTACCAGGCCCGCTTCCTGGAGCGTTATGCCAGAGGAGAACTCAGGGTGGGCGAGATAACCATCAACGAGCGGTATGTCTATATACCGTTCATAGAGGAAATAGACATTACGGCTCCGAGCAATTACATGAGCATAGACATTAATGAGGGCAACATCACCATGACGGATAACGATGGCAATACCGTGGTCATTAACACTAAGGCCCTCAGGACGGCCCACGCCACGTATCAGAACATTAGACGCCATATTCAGGCCCTCAAGAACCCGAGGACTAAGGCAAGGCTCCTCGCTAAGTATCGTGGCCGTGAGCGCCGTAAGGTGCGTGATATGCTCCACAAGCTCTCCAAGGCCATAATCAAGCTGGCTGGTGACAGAGGTATAGTTCTTGAAGACCTCAAAGGCATTAAGGGCCAGAATAAGGGCCGTAAACTCAACAGGCGTCTCCATAACTCCTGGAACCCAAGACAGCTCCAGTTCTACATCACATATAAGGCCCTTCTGGCTGGTCTTCCCGTTTTTTACGTTAATCCAGCCCGCACGAGCAAGGAATGCCCTCGACGTGGGGGACGTATAGCCAATAGCTCCGAGAGGGCGTGCCATGAGTGCGGGTTGGACATGTCTATATCCATTTTCTTCAAAAAAATGGAAATAGACATGTTGATAAAAGAACTCAGGGTCTCCTGAATGCCCGGCCTCTGCGGGCCTCGGGTCCGCACGCCGGGAAGTTGAAAAAATGGGGGTCGAGCTAACGGCCCTCATTTTTTCAACATCCTGAAGGTGGGCTGAGAGCTAGGACAGGTTTAACAACTCTCCGGGCGCGACCACTCGCGGAGGGGCAGTGGGCGTGGCCCGGCTTAGAGCTGTCCTGTTCGATGCCTTCGGCACGCTCCTGGACGCAAGGGGCCTCCACGAGACAGCCACGGCGCATATCCTAGCCGAGCTGGGCCTAGAGGGCCTTAACCCGGCTGAGCTACATCGGGAGTGGGATGGAGAAGCGCTGGCCCTGATACCGGACGGGCCGCCCTTCCCTTCCATGTTGGACCTGTTCCGCGAGGGGCTGGTTAGGTGCCTGGCTAAGAGGGGCTTCTCCTTGGGGGGAGGGGAGCTCGATAGGGCCATGGATATCCTCGTGACTACTTTCAGGGAAGGCACCAAGTCATTCGAGGGCGCTCACGAGATTGTCTCCTTCTGCCGGGAGCTGGGCCTTGGGACCGCCCTGGTATCGAACGCGGACGCGGGCCTCCTGCGTTATCTCCTGACCGAGACAGGCTTAGAGAGCGTATTAGACGTCATAATCATCTCAGACGAGGTAGGCTTGATGAAGCCCGACGCACGTATCTTTGAGCTAGCCCTCTCACGCCTAGGCGTGAGGGCGCAGGAAGCCATCATGGTAGGGGATAGCGAACTCGATATAGAAGGTGCTAGGAGGGCGGGCGTGAGGGCAGCTCTGGTGGTGCGGGGGCCAGAATCCCCACACCTCCCGGGAGGCGTGGTGCCAGACCTGATAGTCGGGGGCCTGGTGGAGCTCAAGGGGCCTATAGCTTCCATGGTCCTCCGTGGTCTCTGAGGACACAGGAAAAAGAGGGGCGGGCACAGGGCGTTAGCTCAGAGGGGGATATTGAACGCGGGCGCCACTTCCCTTATGAAGTGAGCAGCCGAGTTCAGGACGCCGGCGAACTCCGTGCTGAAGTTCTCGAACTCGAGCTCGTCAGCCCTCATCTCGGCTAAGGCCACGAGGTGGTCCTCGAAATCTATGCCGTAACGGTTCTCGTAGCGCATGAAGTTGTCGGAGAGGAGCTTCTTGTAGAACTCCTCCTTATCCACGTGCCTAGGCAGCTCGTTTAGGTCGTAGAGATCGGCTAACGTGACCACCCACTCATAGTCCTCCAAGAACATCACGTAGACCATGACTTTCTTGCCTTCTATATCGTAGGGGAGCACGAACTTATCTGTCTCTGGATCCCAGTAGATGACCTCGATACCCATTCTCCTCAGGAAAGAATGGACGGCTTCCTTAATCCTCTCCTTCTCCGCCAAACGCCATCGCCTTTGTGAGAAGCCCTCTGGCTTCCCGGGTATTTAAGGCTTTAGGTGGCCGTGCGCCACGGCGTTTCAAGACCATAGCTCAGGTCTCGTGAAGTTAAGCTCTACTGCCTTAAGGCCCGCTAAGTCCACCAGCACAGCCCTGCCGGGCTTAGGCACGATGCCCCTAACCCTCTGGTAAGCGGTCTGCTCTTGCCAGGCCCCGGAGTTCACGAGGAGGACACCCCTGTAGGCCCCGATAGCCGTAACGTGGATGTGGCCGGTGTGGAAGATGTCCGGCACCTCCTCGACCACCAGGAGGTCGCGGGCGGTGGGGGCCAGAGCTGTTTTCAGGCCATAGATAGGCGCTAGGTGGCGGGCCCAGAGCATGAGCTTCATCATCTCCAACGGCCTGTCGAAGCCCATGCCCGGCACGGTGGTGGCCAGGTCATCAAAGCTATTGCCGTGGTAGACTAGGACCTTGACGCCGTGGAGGGCGATCAAGCAGGGGTTGCCGAGCATTAGGGTTCGCCCGTCCTCGTAGAGCGGGCCCGCGTAGTCCTTGGGCACGGCCGGCTGGGGGAGCGCCCTACGGCATGCATCGTGGTTCCCCGGCGATATTATGAGTTCTACATGGCCCGGCAGCTCGGAGAGGAGAGTGGCCACGCCCTCGTACTGCCGGTAGATATCGGCTACCTCGAGTTCCCTCTCCTGGCCGGGGTAAACGCCTATGCCGTCCACTAAATCACCGGCTATCACCACGTACTTGACGGCCCCAGCTAGCTCCCTGAGGCGCCCATTACCCAATCTGCCATTAAGCCAAGCGATGAGGCGCCCGAAGGCCTCGGCCATGAACGCTCTGCTCCCGAAGTGGAGGTCTGAGATGAACAAGGCGTAGACGGGACCCCCGGCTAGCTCCCTCTCCCCTGTTTTCCTCACGGGCAGGTCGGGGGCCACTAGCTCCTTGGCCGCGAACAGGTCCTTAGCTACCCTCACGGCCCTGACACAGATCACCTGGTCAGGCATGAGCACCCTGGCCTTCTCGTAGGCTTCCCGGCCAGCCTTGGGCGTGAAGATCACGGTAGCCGTCGCATTCTCGTCCTCCAAGATCGCTATGATTTTGCCCTCGCCTTCCCTCTTCTCCCTGACCATACCTATCATCTTGACCTCACTATTAGGCCTGGCCCTGAGGGCCTCGGAGACACTCAAGGCATCCCTAGCATCTATCCTGCGTTTGAGGAGCTTGGAAAGCCGGGCAAACCTATCCTTGAAGTAGTTCAGGAAGTCGCCGAGGCCGCCCTCGGAGCCTATCTCCTTCGTGGGGTCCATGAGGACTTTGACATCGGCCTCTATCTCCTTGGCCACTAGCTTTCTCACGCCTTTTCCCGTCAGAAGGTCAACACGCTGATCTACTAACGCGCAAGCTTGTTCAGCAGGCCTCTTCAGGGCGTTGATGGCTTCTTCCACGGCCTCCCTACCTATGAAGGCTTCTCCTTCCTCACCAGCTTTTTCCAAGGCCTTTTTCACGACTTCTAAAGGATCTAGCTCATCCGGCATCTCCCTGAGGGCCGATAGAGCATCGGGCCTGAGCTGGTAGCCAGCCCTTATCACGTGGAGCACGGCTTCCCGGAGCGCTTCATGGCTGGGCAAGATTCAGCCCCCTCCTCGGGATACATATCTCGCCTTCCTCGTCCCCCACGAGTTCCGAGAGACCTAGTAAGTGGAGGGAAGCCGTTATCGCGGCCGTTATGGCGTCCAGCTCGTGCATGGAGAGTTCTCTGGCCGCGAGATCGCCCGATAAGCCTGCTTTTAGCAGGGCCTCTTGGACGGCCCGCTTCCCCTTCACCGGCAGGCCCAACACCTTCCTCGTCGAAGCGGGGTGGACCTCTATAACGGATAGTTCTCTAGCCCCTAGGGTCTCCGCCAGCCTCATCCCCCTGAGCGTGAGCTTCTTCATGGCCGGGAAGAGCGGGGGGAGCACGTGTAAGCCCAGCTTATGCATCTCCCTGTCCACGCGCCGCGTATAACCGGTCCTCGGCAGCGAGAGAGGTGCGTCTATGGCTACTAAGGCCGGGCGGGCGTTCAACGTGGTCTCTATTAGTTCTTCATCCGTCCTTAAGAGGGTCGTGGAGGCCCTAGGCCCTTCTAATAAAGCCCAGCCCGAGGGATTAGCCTCCGAGCCAGCTAAATCTATGCCTACTACCCTGGCCCGCGAGCGCGATAAAAGCTCGGCTAATCCCCCGCCCAACCCGGCCCCTTATCCCCTCGCCGGGGCCGCCCCCTTAACCTTTCCTATTACGGGCTTCTCAGAGGTGCTTCGCGACCAAGGCCAGTAGGGCTTCCTTGCCCACCGCGCCCACGACCCTGTCCACGGGCTCGCCGTTCACAAACACTATGATGGTAGGTATGGCCATCACGTTGTACCTCGCGGCCAGCTCGCGTGCCTCGTCCACGTTCACCTTGGCGAACACGGCCTTGCCAGCTAGCTCGCGGGCTGCCTCTTCAAAAATGGGCGCGAACACCAGGCACGGGGGACACCACTCGGCCCAGAAATCCACTAACACGGGCTTATCCGAGCCCTTCACCACTTCGTCGAAGTTCGAGCTATCTAGGTGAAGCACGGTTTCGCCTGCTTTACCCGAACTCACGCGCCGCCCCTCCTCACGGCTCAGGGATGGGCTGGCACCAGGCATATGAACTTTAGGGTCGTGTTGCCCGTGTTCTTGAACTGGTGCGGCACGTTCGGGGGCACGAACACAACGGTGCCGGGCTTGATCGGCTGCTCCTCGCCTCCCTCGCCCACTACCACGCCCTCGCCCTCTAACACGAAGACCTCGTGCTCCCATGGATGCGTGTGAAAGGGCGAATAACCGCCGGGCTCTAGCTCGAAGACGCGCATCCAGAACTTCTCGGCCCCATGCTCCGTGCGCAGGAGCCAACGGACCTTTATGCGCTCGGCTCCCTCCATCTCCACGGGCTCGAGCGGCACCTCCCGGTAATCGAACACCCGTATCTTCACGGCCGACACCGGCCCAGAGAGGCGGGCGGGCCAATAAAGTTTGCGGGGCGTGCTAGAGGCCCAGGGCGCTCAACGGGCCCCGAGGAGCCTTGATGTGCTCGCCCACCAGGGGTATCTCCCGGCCGCAGCCAGGGCATCGTTTATCGCGCGTGAGCTCGTAGCGGAGGACGGCGAAGCCATAGCGCTTTATGAGGAGGCGGCCGCAATCAGGGCAGTAGGTGTCCTCGAGAGGATGGCCTGGAACGTTCCCTATATACACGAAGTTCAGGCCCTCTTCCTTAGCTAGCTTGTGAGCCCATTCGAGCGTCTTCACGGGCGTGGGGGGAGCGCTGAACTTGTAGGCCGGGTAATAGCGCGTGAAATGTAGTGGCGTGTCCTCACCGGCGTTTTTCAGCACGCCCCTGGCTATGCCGCGAATGGTCTCCTCATCGTCGTTCACGCCCGGGATAACGAGCGTCACTATTTCCACGTGGAGGCCCAGTTCCTTGGCCAAGCGGATGTTGCGCCATACAACGTCGGCTTTAGCCGCACAATAGCGCCCGTAAGCACCTGGACCACCTTTCATGTCGAATTTTATGGCGTCCATGCCCGCCCGCGCGAGCGCCCTCAAGGCTAGCTCCGTCATGTAACCGTTAGAGACATAGTTGTTGTAGAGGCCCTCGCGCTTTGCCAGCTTGAAGACATCCAGGCTCCACTCGAGGAGGAGGGTGGGCTCGTTGAAAGATATGCTCGTGCCCTGGCAGCCGTAGGTTTTCGCCATGCTGACGAAGCGCTCCGGGCTTATGTAATGGGCTCTGGCTGGGTCGGGCTTGAACTTGCTTATCTCCCAGTTCTGGCACCAGGGGCAGGTGAAGTTACAGGACCAAGTGCCGGCCGTTAGGGCCACGCTCCCGGGCCAGAAGTGGAAGAAGGGCTTCTTCTCTATGGGGTTAGCTGAGAGGCTGGAAATATCGCCGTAGACGAGCATGTAGAGCTTGCCGTCCCTGTTCTCGCGCGTACCGCAGAAGCCCTTCTGGCCCGGCCTCATCACGCAGCGCCTCTCGCACGCCAGGCAGCGGACCTTATCGGCCCTGAGGCGCTCGTAGAAGGCAGCCTCCCTGATAGTGGGCGAGGAGTTGCTAACCAAGCCGCTTGCCCCAGGCTAACCTACGGTCAGGCCCGCTATAAACTAGGCCAACTTAAGTAATCCGGCTAGGGCGCCTCTCCCTCTTGCCAAAGAGCTTGTTAACGAGCTCTTTCACGCGCTCTGCCACGGAGGAGGGCAATCTCTCGTAATTGACCTCATAGCTGTTCTTGCTCCTGCCGAAGATAGTCCTCTCGACCGCCACGAAGCCCATGCTCACCAACTCCTTCAGATACCTGTAGTTGTTGCTGGCGTCGCGCCTGGCGCCTAGGGCCTCCAAGAAGGGCCTGAGGTCCTCCATGGTCACGGGCCCGCCGTAGAGGCTGTTGGCCATCATGAGGGCCATCAGGGTCTGGACGAGCGCCCTTCTGAGTCCGAGGTTCATGAGCTCTTCTATTATGTCCTCGGGGAACAGGGACTGCCTCAGCTCTTGGAAGAGGTCGTCGACGGCCTCCTGAATAAGCCCGGGCCAGGTTGCCTGCCTGGAGCCAGCCCGAGCGATAACCCTGGCTGGCGACACGGCCACCAGCTGGGATGGCAAGGGAGGCGGTGGGGCTGGTGAGGGCATAGGCGCCACCGGGCTGACCCTTATCCGGACGTTGTCCGCGCCCGCCTGCCTCCTGACCTTGGATATCTTCTTGAGGACCTCGTCTAGCTTATCCACCTCGTCAGGCGAGCACTCTATGGTTATGCTGCCGTCCGGCTCGATGCGTATCTTCACGCCAGTCACCTGAAACACCTGACCACCGCCTGTTAATAAGGATTGCAGTGCATATCGCGCAGTGACTGCTTGCTTCTCTCCCTCAGTGGTCAAAAATAACACTTAAATAACGCCAATTACAGCTGTAGGTAGGTGTAGTGAGGTGAGCTGGAGGGACCTGCAGAGGGTGAAGCCCGATAAGAAGCTGCCGGTGGCTCAAGCCGAGGCCCTGGCCCTCCAAGCCTACCAGGAGGGGCGCGCCGATGGCCTGTCGGAGGGCCTGGAGAAGGTGGGCGACCTAGTCGAACGTCTTATCTCCCTCGAACACAGGATGCGGGAGATAGAGAAGCGCCTGGACGCGATAGAGGAACTCAAGACGCTACGCGAGGACCTGAAAGAGCTCAAATCTAGGGTAGGCAGCCTTGAGGCCTACATACTGAGCAGGGCCAGGCCAGCGGAGGTACAGCCAGCTTACCGCTGAGCCAGACAGGCCGGCGGAGGTGATGAGCCGTGCGGTGGGAAGTAGAGGGTCGCTTCCTCTACGGCATAGATAGTGTAGTCGAGAGGCTAAAGGTTGAGGGCATCCGCTGGGGTATATGTGTGGCTGGCGATAAGGCTGTCTTCGAGCCCGTTAGTCCCTATCACCCCATGCCCATACTCAGGCTAGCCGATTACCTGGCTGGGCTGGGCGAGAAGCTAGCTGTGCTCATCGCGGCTTACAGCCACAGGGCGCCCCAGCTCGTCCAGGCCCTCCTGGCCCACGGCTTCGAGCCCCTCTTGGCCACAGAGGAAAAAGAGCTGATAGCAGCCCGCAGAGGCCCCGTGTTCATCTTCATCCAGAGGCTGCCGGGCAGGGGCGGGGGGAAGAGCAGAGAGCGCCTCTTCAGCACCTTCACCACCGACCTCATAGCGGCCATTAAACAGGTCGGGAGCGGGACCTGGTTCTTCCGCGAGGCCTTGAAGGAGAGCGGGCGCGTCATCTCGCTCGCCATGACCGGGGGCCTCACGTCGGGCACGCTCACTAGGCTCTGGCTCAGCCACGCCGACCTACCGCTCAGCCACGTCCTGACCGTGCAGTTCGTGCACGAGCCGGCAAACAGCTTAGTCCCACAAGACGCCTGGGCGGATATGGCCATAGATTTGGCCCACCTGGCCTATGACCCCGGCTTCGCTTACGGCCTGCCGGCCACGGCCAATACCATGACCAGGCTGGTAAGCATACCCAGGACGGAGGACTTCGAGCGCTGGATGATGGTTGACCTAGAGTTCACCCTGGCCCTCCACGGCCATCGCATGCCCGACCAGAGGGTGGACAGCGTGGACCTCATGCGTTGGCTCTCCAGCAGGTGGCGCAGGATTGCCGAGGCCGTCCCGCTCGGCAGCGTGAAGGCCAAGAACATCCTCATGGCCGCTGGCTTCATCAGCTTCCCGGCCGAGAAGGTGCGCGAGTTCGCCATGCTCAGGGACGCGGGCGATGGGGCAGAGCTCATCATAAAGGCCTCTGATACCACGCTTGACGCGCTCAAGGTCTTCTTCTCGGAGGAGAGAGTAAGGGCTATCTCGCCCAACGGGGAGGAAGCTGGCCGCTTGAATAAGCTTGCATACGGCTCTATTTTCCTGGCCGAGGGCGTGCCTAGGAGCCAGAGGGTAGAGCTCCTGGCCAAGGCCATAGCCGCCGACTTGGGTATGCCGAGCTACCTCATGACTTACGTGGACCACGCCCTGGGTGACGCTGTTCTGGGCGCCTACCACTTGGTGAACCCCCTGGCCGTGCTCGACTCCTACGTGATGGAGCTGGGCGATTACAAGCGCAGGGAGCACACGCCGAGGGGTCTTTACTGGCCTGTTCAGGCCTATTTCAAGCGCCTGAAGGGCCTCTCCAAGGGCTGGGAGCACGTCCTACCTGGCCTGCATGAGGTCTTAGTGGCCATGTGGGAGCGCTACTTCGGCGGCGATTGGGGAGGGCCGAAGCCAGTGCCCTTCGGACTGCCCAGGGACAGCAGCGAAGCCAATAGCGGGCGCGGTGAGGATGATGCAGGCCCTGGTTAGGGCCGCGCGTGGCTTACTGGAGCGCGAGGAGGTGAGGCTCTTGGAGAGAGCGCTCAACATAATCAGGGGCCTGTTGGCGATAGCCGGCTTCATATTGGCCAGGCTGGGCTTAGCTACGGCATCACCTTCTTTTTCCTTACCCGACATAAGCTTGCTATTCTTCTCCCTCCCACCGGGCCTCGAATGGCAGCTCTTGGGCAGGGCAGCTGCTGAGGCAGCAGTGGGCGCGGCTCTAGGCCTGATATGCGCTTACTTGGTGAAGACCACCTGGAAAGTAATGGCCCTCTTCTTCACGGCCTTAGGGGCCGTCTTCGGCCTAGCCTGGTATTACGGCGTGATAACCGTGAACTGGGACGTGCTCTGGTCTCTCATGCCCACGGCCTCCGGCGAGAACCTGCTCAGGTGGGCGCCCTACTTATCCGGCTTCGGCACGGCCCTGGCCCTGGGGCTCTGGAAGCTGAAGGGCGGCGAGGTTTGGCTGGCCTGGAGGCTCTGAAGACATGGCCACTGGCCCCTAAGCCAAGCCTTATAAGATGCCGCCCGAGTCCCCTGGCGAGATGTCTAAGGCGAGGAGAGGCCGCCGCAGGGTAGTGGATAAGTGGAAGGCCAAGCAGTGGTTCGTGGTCACCACGCCCCCCTACTTCGGCGAGCGAGAGCTCTTCGAGGTGCCAGCTGACTCGCCAGAGAAACTCCTGAAGCGCGTCCTCGAGGCCACGCTCTACGACGTGACGCAGGAGAACATCAGGCAGCAGGTCATAAAGATGTACTTCCAGGTAGTGGCCGTGGAAGGCAATAAGGCCAGGACTATCTTCAAGGGCCACGAGTACTCGCGCGATTTCCTGCGCAGCCTGGTGAGGCGCCGGACGAGTAAGGTGGATGGTATCTTTGACGTGACCACAAAAGACGGCTACAAAATACGTGTTTATCCCTGCGCTCTCACGCAGTACCGCATCAAGACCTCCCAGCAGAAGGCCATAAGGAAGATAATGAAGGAAATCGTGGAGCAGAAGGCCAAGCAGCTGAACTTCGGTCAGTTCGTCCAGGAGATGGTGCTCGGCAAGCTGGCCTCAGATATCTATAACGAGGCGAAGAAGATCGCGCCCCTCAGGCACGTGGGCATAAGGAAGAGCAAGCTCCTTTACGCGCCCGAGCTGGCCCAGCTTGAGATATCAACGGAGCACGCCATAAGGGCCGAAGAAGCGCCCAAGGAGGAGGCGGTCAAGGAAGAAGCGCCTGGGTCTGGGGAAGCAGGAGCCGAGGCTAAAGCGGAGAGCACGTCTTAGGATACCAGATACGCCCTTTCCATTTCACTTCTCAACCGTCCCTAATTTAAATGGGGTGCCCTCACTCAGGCGGGGGCAGCCTTGCAGGTCCTCATAAAGACGCCGTTGGGCCTAGAGAACGTAGTGGCTTCCAGGGCCGTGGAGTTAGTGGGAGGCCGGGCACAGCCGAGGCCTATGGGCCTGAAGGGCCTGGTCATCTTAGACGGCCTAGAGGACCCCGAATCGGCAGCTAGGCGCGTGGAAGAAGCTATACCTGAAGCCGAATACGTGCTGCACGTCTTAGGCACGGCTAAGGCCGAGCTAAGCGAGCTAGCCCGCATGGCCGCCGAGCTGGCGAGAGACCGTATAGGACCGGATGAGACTTTCGCGGTCAGGACCACGAGGCGCGGGAGGCACGGTTTCACGAGCGTGGATGTGAACGTGCGCGTGGGGGCGGCTGTCCAGGAGGCCACGGGAGCGGATGTAAACCTCACCAACCCGGATAAAATAGTATGGGTGGAGATAATAGGCCCGATGGCTGGTATAGCCGTCACGCCCGGGAGCGTCGTCCGGCGCAAGCAGAGACCCGGTAAGCCCTCCGTGTTAGCCGTGCTAAAGCGCATCTCATTCGCCCAGATGCCCTACTTAGGCGAGGGCGCTAAGCCCATGGGCGTGAGGATAGGCAGGGCCGCCCAGGCCTTCGAGTTAGGCGAGCTAGTGATAACGCCCCACGAGCCCGTGGACGTGGCCCAGCTCGTCGAGTTCCTCTCGGGCCTCCTGGAGGGCCGTGAAAGCCGCTTCAGAATACAGGAGCGCACTTACGCTAGGCGTGTGGCACGCGTGCCCGTGAGGCTCTACGACCTCTACCAGTTCGTGCGCGATAGGTCAGGCGAGCCCATCATAGCCACCGACCCCACGGGCTTGACGGTGGCCGAGGTAGCTGAGCAACTCGAGGACATCTTCAGGGAGAAGAAACGCGTGAACATATTGGCTGGTGCTCGCGAGGGACTCCCTAAGGGCGTCTTCAGGTTCGCCACCGTGGTGCTCGACCTCTGCCCCGGCCTTACGTTTGCCACGGAGCACACTATACCGGCCACGGTGGGGGCCATAGTAGCCTGCCTGGAGGAGAGGGGGCTTATTTAAGGGGCGTCGCCGCCCCCGGAAGGCTTATACCTTCACGTTGTTATTCACGACAGCGGTGAGAGAAGTGCTATACACCTCGGTATTGGACCTTATCGGGAAAACACCGCTCGTCAGGACGCATTTATCACCTAGAGAAGATGTTACCATCTACGCCAAGCTGGAATACCTGAACCCCACGGGCTCCCTGAAAGACAGGATAGCGCTCAAGATGATAGAAGATGCCGAGGCGAGGGGCGTATTGAGCCGTGATAAGATCTTGGTGGAAGGCTCCTCTGGCAACACGGGCATAGCCGTAGCGGCCATCGGGAGGCTCAAGGGCTATAAGGTGCTCGTATTCGCGCCCAGGCACGCGCCGGTTGAGAAGATAACCTTGATGAAGGTCCTAGGGGCCGAGGTGAGGCTAGCTGAGAACGAGGCTGAGGCCGTCAGGCTGGCGAGAGAGCTGGCCTCCAAGGACCCTAGGTACTTCATGCTTGACCAGTTCAGGAACCCGGCTAACGTAGCTGCCCACTACGAGGCGACGGCCAGGGAGATATGGGAAGACCTGGGGGGCCGTGTAGATTGCGTCGTGGTAGGCATAGGCACCGCCGGGACTATCATGGGCCTTGCCAGGTTCTTCAAGGAGAAGAAGCCCGATATCAGGATAGTGGGGGTCTCGGGAAGAGGCGAGGAAATAGATGGGCTCGTTGACCCCAGAACGGGCGATGTGCCCCTGCTCGAGGAAGAGCTGATAGATGACCTCATGTACGTAAGCCGTGAGGACGCGATAAAGATGATAATAAGGCTCGCTAGGGAGGAGGGCATAATGGCCGGCATGAGCTCGGGAGCCACTTGCTACGCGGCTATCCAGCTAGCCCGCGAGATGGAGGAGGGCAACATAGTGGCCATCTGCGGCGACTCCATCATGAGGTACACGTCCATCCTGAAGGATTTCCTTGCATAGGCGCAGGCCCATGGCGCCCCCGACCGGGGACGTTAGGCGGGAACTCAGGCGTAAGGTAGCCCGTGAGGCGGCTTGGCTCCTCTATACCGGCCAGGCGCACGAGTACAAGATGGCCAAGGAAATGGCGGCTGAGGCCCTGGGCGCCCGTGTGCTGCCCTCTAACCTCGAGGTAGCGCTGGAGCTGGACAGGCTCGCGGACGAGCTTGAAGGGCCTGAGAGGGCCGAGAGGCTCATTCTGATGCGTAAAGAGGCCCTCGAGGTCATGAAGGCCCTCAGGCCCTTCTGGCCCAAGCTGATAGGCAGTGTTTGGCGCGGCATGGCCCACAGGGGCAGCGATATAGATATCGAGGTCTTCTGTGATGAGCCAGGCGAGGTAGAGAAAGCGCTCAGAAAAACCGGCTACCGCGTGATCAGGAGCGAGGTAGTAGAGAGGCAAGAGGGCGATCGGTTGATCGCCTATTACCATATCTACTTAGCTATGCCCTCCGGTCATAAGGTCGAGGTAATCGTCAGGCCAGCTGAAGAGCGCTACAAGGAGCGCAAGTGCGAGATATTCGGCGATACCCTCAGGGGCCTAAGCATAGAGGAGCTGGAGGAAATCCTGAGGGAAGAGCCCTTGAGAAAGTTCCTGCCGATGCGCTGAGATCCGCGTGCTACATGACTGCCCCCGCGCCCCGTGAGGAAAAGTTAAAAATACGCCCAGACAGGTGGGGCCGGGGAAGGGACCATGAAGGGCTACGCCGGCCGCATACTGAGGGTTGACCTCTCCACGGGAGATGTGAAGACGGAGCCTCTCACGGAGGAAGTAGCCAAGAAGTACATAGGCGGCATAGGTCTCGGCATGTACCTGTGGGTGAAGAACAGCGAGCCCGGCGTGGACCCCTACTCGCCCGAGAACCCGCTGATCTGTGCTACCGGCCCCTTGAGCGGTACCTTCGCGCCCACCGGCGGGAACGGCCATGCCTTCGTGGCTAAGAGCCCCCTGACGGGCGGCATAGGCGAGGCCAAGGCCCACGGCTTCTTCGGCGCCGAGATGAAGAGGGCTGGCTACGACGCCATCATCATAGAGGGCAAGGCCGAGAGGCCCACCTACCTGTGGATTGACGACGACACGGTCCAGCTCATGAACGCTGAGCACCTCTGGGGCAAGACGCCCGTGGAGACGGAAGAGGCCATAAGGAAGGAGCTGGGCGATTACTACATCCGCGTGGCCTGCATCGGCCCCGGCGGCGAGCGCCTAGTGCGCTTCGCTGGCATCATGAACGACCGCTCCCGCTGGGCCGGCAGGTGCGGCATGGGCGCCGTGATGGGCTCCAAGAACCTGAAGGCCATAGCTATCAGGGGCACGAAGGACGTGGAGGTAGCACACCCGGAGGAGCTCGAGGAGCTCGTGAAAGTCTTGAAGGAGCGCGCTATGGGCCCGGCCAGCACGAAGTACCGCACTTACGGCACCCTCATGAACTTCGTGGCCTACACCAAGCTCCAGACCATCCCGACCCACAACTTCGGCCGGACCTACGTGGAGGGCATGGAAAACTGGAGCGATTACATCAACGAGCGCTTCGTGGTCCGCATCGTGGGCTGCTACTCCTGCCCCATGAGGTGCCAGCACATCTGCGTGGTGCCCGAGGGGCCTTACAAGGGCGCTACCGCCAGGCTCGAGTATGAGTCCACCTGGGCTCTCTCGGCCAACTGCGGTGTCACCCGGCTGGACGCGACCGTTAAGGCCATAGAGATGTGTGATGAGTACGGCATAGACCCCGGCACGTCCACGGGCGTGGTGATAAGCTTCGTGATGGATTGCTACGAGCACGGTTACTTGACCAAGGAGGACCTAGATGGCATAGAGGCCCGCTTCGGCAACCACGAGGCCATGTTGGAGCTCATACGTAAGATAGGCGAGCGCGAGGGCATAGGTGATATCCTGGCCGAGGGCGTGAAGCGCGCCGCCGAGATACTAGCCGAGAAGAAGAAGAACCCGGACATCGTGAAGCTCGCCTGCCACATCAAGGGCCAGGAGATGACGGGCTACGATATCCGCTCCCTCAAGACGGCTGCCCTGGGCTTCATGGTGAGCTTCAGGGGCGCCTGCCACAACCGCCACGGCGCTTACGGGCCGGACATCGCCGGCAAGGTAGACCGCTTCAAGGCCGAGAAGGGCCGTGGCAAGATCGTGGCCAACATAGAGGACCTCTACGCGCTCATAGACAGCTTCATGGTCTGCAAGTTCTCCAGGCGCATTTACGTGGAGGAGGGTGGCTTCGGCGATTTCGCCAAGCTCTACACGTACACCACGGGCATCAAGGTGACGGCCGAGGACATGCGCCTTACGGGCGCCCGCATCAACGTGCTGGCCCGCGTGATAAACACCCGCGAGGGCTTCAGCCGCAAGGACGATTACCCGTACTGGAAGGCCATGAACGTGCCCGTGCCAGATGAGGGGCCCGCTAAGGGCTGCGTGCTCACGAAGGAGGAGTGCGACCTCCTGCTCGACGACTACTACGAGGTGAGGGGTTACAACAAGGATGGCATACCGCTGCCCGAGACCCTGAAGAAACTGGGCCTCGACGAGTTCATACCGATAGTCGAGGCCCGCCTGGGCAAGAAATCCGGTAAGAAGAGGTGATGGGGATGGCGGTTCCCATATCCCGGGCCTTCGTGGTGGCCGACCCGGAGAAGTGCGTGGGCTGCGGTTACTGTGAGCTGGCCTGCTCCTGGACCAAGGAGCAGGTGTTCAACCCATTGAAGTCGCGCATAAGGATCGTGAGGCTGAAGGACATCGTTAATCTAAGCCTCACCTGCCGCACCTGTGAGGACCCGCCCTGCGTGGCCGCCTGCCCCAGGGACGCGCTCACGCAGTCCGAGAAGACGGGCATCATCATGGTGGACGAGGAGAAGTGCAACGGCTGCGGCTGGTGTATAGAGGCCTGCCCCTTCGGCGCCATCACGTTGCACCCCGAGAGGCGCGTGGTCATAGTGTGTGATACCTGCATAGACAGGCGTGAGAAGGGCCTGCCGCCCGCCTGCATCGAGTGGTGCCCTGAGGAAGCGCTCGAACTTACGACCAAGGATGTGCTGGCCCAGAAGGCGCGCATATCGGCCACCATGAAGCTCTTCGTGGAGGCCGGGAGAGTAATAATGCCTTAAGTGATCAGGGCTCCATCAGCCCTTTTATTTACCGGCTAAATCATCACGGGAGTGAGGCAGATATATCCCGCCCGCCAGCCTTTAGCGTAAGGAGGCAGGAGGTTGGCTGAACCTAAGCGCGTGGTCATAGATTACGGCGATTTCGAGATAGAGGTCGTGGTCAGACCCAAGAAGGCGAGGGCTCCCCCGGAGGAAGGCCGTGAGGTCGGGACTAGGGCTGAGGCCGAGGAGGCCGCGCCCAGCAAGGTGGCCGTGGTGCTGGACCAGATGTTCAGGATAGGCGCCGTCCTAGAGCCCCTGGTGCCCGAGGGCGTGGTCATCTACGAGGTCGTGGGCAGGGGGCTGAGCGAGGAAGTGCGTATCTCGGACAAATACGTCCAGGTACCAGCCAGGGACGATTACGACATCTATAGGCTCGTGGAGCGTTTGTCAGGCGAGGACGATAAGGTCTTGCTCATCTCCGGTGACAGGAAGCTCGCTGGTGCCGTCAGGGTACAGGCGGCCAAGAAAGGCCGTAGGAACGTGGAAGTCCATTACATGCCGCCCTCGGAGTTCCCAGGGCGGACCCAGATGATAGAGGAAATACTCAAGCGCATCGAGGCGGCTGGATGAGCACAGGGCTATAAGTGATGGCGGCTAACTAATGGCCGGTGCGGGGAGTTACACAGGGAGGAGAACATCAGGAGGAGGCGCCGAGCCCCTAGGGCCAGGATGATATTACTCGCTTGGCGCAGTAGGACCTCCTCGAGGCAGAGAAGGAGCCTCTCCGGGATGCGCAGGACCAGCGGCCCCGTGACGGTCAAGCGCGTTAAGGTGGTCAGTCCCATATCAGCCAAGCGAGCTCTGAGCCGAGGAAAGCGAAAAGAGAAAACTGTAAGAGCTTAGCCGCGAAAGCCGTGGCCGCGAACTTCGGGAAGTTGACGCGGAAGGCACCACAGATGAGACTCAGCGTCTCGAGCGGGGTAGCGGGCAGTAGGCCGAAGGCGGCCACGAGGCCGAGGCCCCACTTGCTGAGCCAGGATGAGAGCTTCTGATAGCGCTCGGGCGAGACACGTTTCTCCACGAACTTGAGGCCAAGGAAACGGCCCAGGGCGTAATTGGTCGCGAGGCCCAGCGTGTAGCCTGAGGAAGCCACGAGGACCAAGGGAATTAAGGACGCGCCCAGGCTGGAGCAGAAGGCCACTAAGAGGGGACTAGCCATAGGGAGTGCTGTCCCGGCTAAGAGCATGACCACGAAAGTGGCTGGCAGACCGTAGCGGGCCACGAACTCCCTGGCCTGCTCGCCGACACTCCCCTTGAGCCAGCCCAGCGAGCCGGTGGCGTAGGCCAGGGCGCCAGCGATGACCAAAACGCTGATTAATATAACAAGCTCTACGTGCCGCCTGAGCCCTGCCACCAACTTGCCCGCCGTGGGTACCTGCACACGTTGAGGCAAATCCTCCCCCACGAGAGCCCATTAGCCTCCCTCGCTCACCTTAATAGTCCTTGCCACCGACACCCGGAAGGTGCCGCGATTGGCTAGGGTGAAGGTAGCTGCTATCCAGCCCCGGCCCGTCGGCGATGACCTGGCGAACCCGAAGAACGTGCATCACGCCCTCGCGCTCTTGGATAAATGTGTCAGGATAGACGATGAAGTACGTATCGCCTGCTTCCCAGAATACTTCCCCTGGTCAGGTAAGAGTGAGCTGGCCGAGAAAGCAGGCGAGCTGGGCATTTACGTGATAGCAGGCATAGCCGAGCGCTCGGGCGAGGCCCTTTACAACTCCTGCGTGCTCTTCGGCCCAGATGGCTCCGTCCTCGGGCGGCAGAGGAAGCTTCACTTAGGCCTCATGGAGCGTAGATATTGGGGTTTCTCGCCCGGCCGGGAACTCAAGGTTTTCGATACAGATTTCGGCAGGGTAGGCATAGGCGTGTGCGTGGATTTCTGGGGCCCTCCTAACGTGGGCCGCGAACTAATGCGCATGGGAGCCGAGCTCATTTTCAACCCCTCGTTCTTCCCCGTCTTCAGGGAGATATGGCGCTGCCTCCTCTTGGCCAGGGCCGTGGAACTCATGGTGCCCATAGTAGGCGTGGATACAGCCGAGTTCACGCTGAGGGTAGGCGATAAGACCTTCGAGCGCTGTGGCGGCCTCAGCTGCATAATAGGGCCGCCCTGGCGGGACATGGAGGAGTTCGCGGCCTGGTGGCACGAGGCCAAATTTGGGCCTTGGGTCCTGGGCCAGCTGGGCTATGGGGAAGGCATACTAATACGCGAACTTGACCTGGCTAAGGCCAGGGAGTTCAGGAAGGCCTGGGCTTACAGGCTCCTGGGGCCGGGGACGGAGCCCTAGGGGGCTGTGGCCGTGAAGGTGAGGGTCTCCACCGGCACAGCTGCCGTCCTCGGGTTGGACAGGATAGCCATCATGGCGAGGCCCACGACCGCTTACCTCATGCTCTACCACGAGGGGCGTTGTTTAGCTAACTGCGCCTTCTGCCCCCAGGCCCGCACGGCTAAGGCTAAGCCGGATCTGCTCTCCAGGATAACGTGGCCCCCCTACGAGTTAGAGCGCCTCCTAGAGGCCCTCCCGAGGGCGCGCGAGGCTGGCATAAAGAGGGCCTGCGTCCAGGCCCTGCTCTATCCCCGGTTCTTCAGGGACCTAGAGGCCTTAGTATCGGCTATCTCGGGGGCCTGCGACCTCCCCATCTCCGTCTCCGTTCAACCCCTGACAGCCCAGCAGATGAGAGCCTTGAAGGCGGCGGGGGCAGAGCGCATAGGCATACCTATTGACGCAGCTACGCCAACCATATTTGACGCCGTGAAAGGGCGCGGACGCGGGGGTCCCTACAGGTGGGAAGGGCATATCAGGGCCTTGAGGAAGGCTCTCGCCATCTTCGGACATGGCTTTGTGGCCACGCATCTCATAGTGGGCTTGGGGGAGACAGAGCGCGAGGCAGCACGCTTCATCCAGGCCATGTATGATATGGGCATCTACGTGGGCCTCTTTGCCTTCACGCCCATAAGGGGCACGGCCCTAGAGCGCCACCCCAGGCCCGACCTGGCCTCCTACAGGCGTGTCCAACTGGCCAGGTTCCTCATAGCCGAGGGGCTGACACGTTACGAGCGCATGGACTTTGATGCCGAAGGCCACATAACAGACTTCGGGCTGAGCGAGAGCGAGCTGCTCGACGTGGCTTCCACGGGCTTGCCCTTCATGACGAGCGGCTGCCCAGATTGCAATAGGCCCTACTACAACGAGCCGGTCAGAGGGCCGCTCTATAATTACCCATTTAGGCCGGGGAAACGCGATATAGAAGCCATACTAGCCCAGCTCGGCCTGGCGCGCTAGTTATGGGAGACCACAGCATATATCGTGCCAGCTCACTTCTAGGCCGAGCGCCCGCGCTTCTTCCACGGCTGCCCTGGCCGGTAGGGCTATCCTATCTAGCCCGAGCCTCACGGCTATCACATCCAACTGGTCCCTGTAGGGGCGTGACCTAGGCCTCATGCAGCCCAGAGCCACGGGCGCGTCGGGGAACATGAGGCGGGTCAAGGCCATGAGCTTGCTAACATCGGCTAACGCCGGGGGCTCCCGGCCCCTATAGGGCGTACCCCTCGTGGGCACGAAGACTATGAGCACCAGCACATCCGCTCCCACGGCCTTGGCCATCTTGAGCGCGTCTAGCTCGCCGGCTAGCTCACCGCCTTTGATGCCTATGCAGACGTGGGGGGAGAGATAGGGCACGCCCGCGTCCCTCAAGGCCAGGGCGGAGGCCAGGTAATCCTCGGGCCGCTTATCCAAGCCCATGGCCTCCTTCATGGTCCCTTCGTCGCCCACTAACTCGCAGAAGGCCACCTCCACACCAGCTGCCGCCAGCTCCTCGGCCAACGCGCGGTCCACCAAGCCGGGGTGCACGGCTACCTTTAGCCCCAGGCGCTCGACCACGGCCCTTATGGTCGGGATAAAGGGCCTCACGGGCAAGACGCCTTCCCGCGTGTAGCCCCCGCTTATCAGGACGCCTTCCGCGCCCGCCTCGGCCAGGGAAGAACATACCTTCCACAGCTTAGCGGGCGTCTCGGCGGGTATCATGCCCTTGAGGTAACGCCCCCGGCAGTACTTGCACATGAGCTCACAGCGACCGCCGGTTATTGAAATGGCCGGGAATCTACGGCCCGGCCTGAAGGCCCTCAGCTCGCGGCCCGATACGGCGAGCCTCAAGCGCCAACACTCTTCCCGCAGCACATCGAGGCCTAGCCCTTCCATCCCGGCCAGGACAGCCCTCAAGCCCGATGGCCCGGTAGCCTCTTCCACCAGCCCTTTCAGCTCGGCCCACACCTTCATGCGTGAGCCTTATACGGTCGTGGTGAATTTAAGCTGGCCATGTCAGCGGGTAAGCCCAGGTGGCGCTTGCTCGAGCTAGCGACATATGACGGCTTCATGAACATGGCCATAGACGAGGCCATCCTCATGGCACGCGTGATGGGCAAGGTCCCGAACACGGTCAGGTTTTACCGTTGGGAGCCCTCGGCCGTCTCCCTCGGCATGTTCAGGCCCGTGGAGCAGGACGTGCACGTGGAGGCCTGTAGGCGCCTGGGCGTTGATATAGTCAGGAGGTCCACCGGCGGCGGTACAGTCTATCACGACCAGGAGGGCGAGATCACCTACAGTGTGGTGGTGGACGCGGCCTCGCTCGGCAGCCCCGACGTGCCAGGCTCTTACGCGCGGATATGTGCTGGCCTCATCAAGGCCTGCGAGTTCCTGGGCCTAGAGGCCGAGATGCACCCCGGCGGGCCCAGGGCCTGCCCTAACATCGTGATCGGGGGCAAGAAGATATCTGGTAACGCCCAGGTCTGGCGTAAGGGCGTGATACTGCAACACGGCACCTTCCTCCTCAAGGTCGATCTGGCCCGTATGTTCACCGTCCTTAAGGCCCCCTGGCCCGTGCCGCTCGAGGAAATCGTGAGGAGGGCAGAGCGTAAGATAACATCCGTGGAGCGTGAACTCGGGAGAGCTATACCGGTCCGGGAGGCCTATGAAGCCTTGGTCCAAGGCTTCTCAGAAGCTCTTAGCGTTGTCCTTGAGCCAGGGAAGCTAACCGACTTCGAACTGAAATTAGCTAGGAAGCTCTATGAGGCCAAGTACACGCGCGAGGAGTGGAACTTCAGGCGCAAGAGTGTGAGGGCCGAGGAAATTTTTTGTGCGCCCTCTAAGCGCGAAGGGCTAATAGGCAGCGGCGGAGGACGAGGGCCTGGGGGCCGATGAAGAGGGCACGAGCTGCCTGAGGGGTGCTGAGTGCCGTCGCCTCGAGGTCCCAACACGCTGATGGGCATGGTGCCGGAAACCTTTTGGGCTGAGGCACGTGGTCCCCGGCAGGCCCGGTGGTGCTGTTGCCCGAGGAGATAGCGCCCGGCCTCTACCGGCTATCCCTGCCCTTACCTATGCCCTCCCTCAAGAGCCTAAACTCTTACTTGCTGGTGTTCGATGAAGGAGCGGTATTAGTAGATGCCGGCCTGGGCCGTAAGGGCCTGGAAACCCTCAAGGGGCAGCTGAGCCAGCTCGGCCTCCGCCTTTCTGACCTAACAAGCGTTGTGGTAACGCACTTCCACATAGACCACATAGGCCTGGCCTTCAAGCTGAAGGAGGAAGCCGGGGCCGAGGTCATGCTAAGCGCCGTGGAGTGGGAGCTTATCCAAGAGCTCTGCCAAGACCCTAAGGATTTCCTGACCGCCCTGAGGGAAGAACTGAGAGCTGATGGGGTCCCTGAGGGGCTGCTGAGCACCATGCTGACATCCCACCCCATGCTCATGTCCCCCGAGAGCTTCTTAGAGCTAGAGGTGGACGTGCCGCTCAAGGACAGGGACGCCATCAGGGCGGGCGATCGCTCCCTCCAAGTGCTCCTGACGCCTGGGCACAGCCCGGGGCACCTCTGTCTCTACGAGACCAGGGAGAAATTGCTCTTCTCCGGCGACCACGTGCTGCCCGATATAACGCCCAATATCACTGGCGTGCCGGGCAGGGAGGGCAACGCGCTCAAGGATTACTTGAGGAGCCTGGAGAGAGTGGAAGCCCTGGAGGCCAAGTTAGTGCTCCCTGGCCACAGGTCCGTCTTTAGCGATTTGGGCAAGCGGGTGGAGGAGCTGAGAGCACATCACGAGCGCAGGCTAGCCGAGGTCCTGAGGGCGCTGGCACGTGGCCCGGCGACCGTGTACGAGATAGCCTCTAAGCTGTCGTGGGATGTTCCGTACCCAGATTGGGATACCTTCCCGCCTTACGAGAAGTTCTTCGCCGTGGGCGAGGCCAAGGCCCACGTGAAGTTCTTGGTGGAGAGGGGGCAGGTGGAGGAGACGTACGGGCGTGACGGGTTGCGGATTTACAAGCTACTCTAGGCCAAGTTTAAAAAGCTGGGCGCGCAGTACCCCATGATATGTTGGAGATAAGGGAACACACGGACGAGGATATCCCCATCCTGGTCCAACTGATCAACGAGGCCTTCAGGGATACTTACGAGTTCATCCCCTACACCGAAGAGAGGCTCAAGCGCGAGCAGGCCGAGAGGGGCGGCAGGTTCTTAATAGCTGAAGAGGGTGGTCGGGTAAGGGGTTTCGCGGCCCACTTCAGCGGGCGCTGGGGCGACGAAATAAAATGGCTCTTCGCTTTCCCTGGGCCAAGGAAAAGGGAAATTGAGGATGCGTTGGTCAAGAAAATCGAGGAAGAGGCCAAGAGCGATAGGGTATTCGTCAGGATTGACGCCAGCGACCCTGGCATAGGGGATTGGGAGCGCAGGGGCTATGCGCATGACGGCGGCATGTATCACATGACAGCTAGCCTGGACCGCCCTAGGCCCCTGCCGCCCCTCCCGGAGGGCGTGGTGCTGCGTAGCCTACGCCCGGGCGAGGAAGATGCGCTCATAAGGCTCGTCAACATGGCTTACGGCTGGGAGCGCTTGTGGCCGGGCGTTATCGAGAGATGGAAGGCCAGGGATCCGCTTTTCGACGAGAGCTGGGTGCACGTAGCTGAGCACGAGGGAAAGCTAGTGGCCGTCGTGGTCTCCAGGCGCGACGTGGAGTACAACGCGTACTTCGGGGCTAAGAGGGGCTACCTCGGCCCAGCAGCCACCCTGCCCGATTACCGGCGGATGGGCCTGGCGACCGCGCTGACCTGCAGGGCTATGAACTTCCTAAGGGAGAAGGGCATGGACTCGGTCGCGCTCCACACCATGGAGGACAACGTGGCCGCTATCACGCTGCTGAAGAAGTTGGGCTTCCAGATACGCCACCACTGGCTCTTCCTCGCTAAGCGCCTCGCGAAAGGCGCATAAGAACGCCGCGCAGCAGACGCAACTTGAGCTCAATTCGATGTAGCTCGTGGCTTTGGGTATTAAGGGAAGCTCCATGGTGCAATCTACATCAAATTTGCGCATAAATTGAGCACTTGCCTATAGGTTTCTCTTCCTCCGGCCGGACAGGTGATGGAATTGCGTCTCTTTGAGGTAGGTTTCGCGACTATCGTCGATTTCTTCTACGGGCTAGCTGAGGCGATGGATAAGTTAAGGGAGGACGGAGCCCACATCGCTTACTACCCGAGGAGCCTGCCTGACCGCCTGGAGATCCCCCGTAAGGGCACCCTGCGGGTCAAGTACGGCTTCCCGGTCTTCCAGAAGGGCGGGGTCTGCATGGATATCACAACCGTGGAGCAAGGGCAGGTCGCCGAGGACGCAGGCGCGGTCTCCGTCATGGTATTGGACAAGCTGCCCTATGACGTCAGGAAGAGCGGCGGCGTAGCCAGGATGGCGGACGTGAAGCTCATAGAGGAGGTGATGGACCACCTCACCATCCCCGTCTCGGCCAAGGTGAGGATAGGCCATTACATGGAGGCCCGTATTCTAGAGGCTGTGGGCGTAGATTTGATAGACGAGAGCGAGGTCCTGACGCCCGTGGACGAGAAACACCACATAAACAAATGGGAGTTTTCTGTCCCCTTCGTGAACGGGGCTAGGGACCTAGGGGAGGCCTTGAGGAGGATCACGGAGGGCGCCTCCATGATAAGGACTAAGGGCGAGGCCGGGACTGGCAACGTAGCTGAAGCCGTCAGGCACATGAAGCAGATAATGGACGAGATACAGGCCCTCCGATGCATGAACCCCGAGGAGCGGCTGAATAAGGCACGGGAGTACGGGGTCCCACACGAGCTCGTGGAGCTCACGGCCAAGCTTGGAAGACTGCCGGTGGTGAACTTCGCGGCCGGTGGGATAGCCACGCCAGCTGACGCGGCCTTAATGATGTACTTGGGGGCCGATGGCGTCTTCGTGGGCTCGGGGATCTTTAAGAGCCAGGACCCCAGGGAAAGAGCCGAGGCCATAGTCATAGCCGTGGGCATGTGGAATGACCCCGAGGCCGTGGTAGAGGCCCAGAGGATGATCAGCGAGGGGAAGAGCATGATGGGTATAGACATCAGGAAGCTGAGGCCAGAAGAGCTGCTGCAGGTCAGGGGGGTCTAGAGGCCGATGCGCGTCGGCATCCTGGCTTACCAAGGCGGCGTAGCGGAACATGCCTTCCTCGTGAGGAAGACGCTAAAGGAACTCGGGCTGCAAGGCGAGGTAATGCCGGTGAAGAAGCCACGCCAGCTGGATGGGCTGCATGCCATAATAATCCCTGGCGGCGAGAGCACCACCATAGGCAAGCTAATGCACAGGTTTGGCTTGCTTGAGCCCCTCAAGCAGGCCATAGAGGACGGACTGCCAGTCTTCGGCACATGCGCCGGGGCTATCATGATGGCCAAGGAGGTCAGCGATGCCGTCCTCGGCCGGATAGGGCAGCCCCTATTGGCCGTCATGGATATCGAGGTCGTAAGGAATTACTACGGCAGGCAGAAGGACAGCTTTGAGGTAGACGTGAAAATACCTGCCCTCGGGGGTGAGCCCTTCAGGGCCATCTTCATCAGGGCGCCAGCGATAATACGGGCCTGGGGCAGTGCTACCATCTTAGCCGAGCATGAGGGAGTATCAGTCGCGGCCGTACAAGAACACATGCTGGCGACCACCTTCCACCCCGAGTTAACCGGCGATACCAGAATCCACCGGTATTTCTTAGAGGAGATAGCCACGCGGGCTTAGCGATCGGGACTAGAGCCGCGCTTATTCACTTGAAGCCCGAGCCAGTTATTATCACTACCGGTCTCTCGCCCAACTCGTTTCTGACCTTCAGGTAAGCGGCGTAAGCGGCAGCAGAAGCTAGCTCGGCTATTATACCTCTCCTGGCCAACGCCTTCGCGGCCTCCAATATCTCCTCGTCGCTCACGGCCACGGCCAGCCCATCTGTCTCGCGCAGTATGTGGAGTGCTCTGTTCCCGCTCGGGGGGTCCCCGTTCGCTATCGCGCTAGCTATAGTCCTGGGCTCCTCGACTGGCACCACCCGGTCCAGCTTCTCGCGGAAGGCCCTGACTATCGGGCTGCAGCCCTCGGCCTGGGCGGCCACGAACCTTGGGACCTCCTCTAGGTAACCGAGTTCCTTGAGCTCTATGAAGCCCTTCCAGAGGGCCGAGATATTACCCCCGCTGCTCACGGGCAAGATGACTTCTGTGGGCTTGCCTACCTGTTCGAAAAGTTCAAAAGCGCACGTCTTCTGGCCCTCCACCCTGAAGGGATTATCGGAGTTTATAAAGTAGGTCGTCCTTGACCTCAGGGACCGGTAGTACCATGCCGAGTACTCGCGGGGCTCTACCACCTTCAGCTCAGCCCCAAGGGCCTCCAAGGCCTTGAGCTTCGAGCTCGGGGCACCGCTGTGAACGATTACCTCGCAGCGCAGGCCAAGGTAGGCAGCGTACGTGGCCACGGAGATAGCCATGTTGCCCGTCGATACGGCCCCGACTGACCTAAAGCCGAAAGCCATAGCCATGGCCACGCCTATGGAGGTCCCCCTGTCCTTAAAGGAGAGCGTGGGGTTCAGCCCTTCATTCTTGATGAAGACGCCATCGAGCTGCAGGAGAGGCGTGTTCCCCTCGCCGAGCTTGATGCCCTCACAGGGGAAGAGTTCTCGGTAATCCCGGGCCTCGGCGTAATGGTAGCCCACGAAGAGGGGCTCGCCACACTCACATCTGAACCTCACGCCACGCGGGTACTTCTTCCCACAGCTATAGCAATAATAATACCAATCCACCAAGCCCCACCGTAAGATAACTTACCTTAGGCCGTGTAAATTAAGATTAGCTGCTGCCGTTAACAAACATCTGAGGTTCTAGCGGGATACCCCAGGACAGGCTAAGGGTGGTGGGCCGGGAGAAAGCCCCATAGGGCAACCGTGCACCGATGGCTTGTCAAGATAAGGGTGTGGGGTTTGATCAAGCGGACCGGGAAGCTGGGCACAAGCGTGAAATGGGGCTTGACGGACTACGCCCGCTTCCTCATCGCCCTGAGCAAACCCGCTCTCCTCCCTTCGGAGGCGCTCGTCCTCATCAAAAACTTCGTCATCGACCTGGCTCTGCGCTATCATCAAGGCGATGTGGACCGTGAAAGCCTTTTCACCCGCCTCCGGAGCATTCTGCTTTTCGCCCTCCCCCGCATTATCGTCCTGGCCGCGGTCTCTCAGGATGAGGGCTTCTTGCCAGCTTTCCGCAGCTTCTTGACCGATTTGGGCGAAATCCTCTCCAGCACCAAAATGCCCGAGTTCGCCCCGCTCTTGGAGAGCTTGAAGGAAGACCTGAAGACCGAGGGGCTTGTCATCGCCGCAAAGCCCAAGTCCTCGTTGTGGCCATCCGAGGCCCTGGAGCAGAGGAAGGCGCACTCTCCCCCAGACGAGGAATTTAAAGAGTTTTTTCAACGCCCTTCGCGCGGTTCTCATCGAGGCTGAAGAGAATAGGCCTTCCTGAGGGCGGCTTCTGCGTCCGTCTCATGCGCGTGTGCCTAAGCATGTGAGAATGGACGGCTCGGCCAAGGCCAGCCCTCCGGCTGAGCCGTGCCAACACGTCCCCCACGACCTTAGGCGTGAGGCTCCCGCCCCGGGCGGAGAGTAAGAACTCGTCCAAGCCCCCAAACCCCTCGCCAAGGGGATACTGCGGGAACTTGAGGAGAAGCTGGCTGGCCGGGGGTTAAGTGATGTAGGCCGAGTGGGGGCAGGAGGCGGGCGGATCCTCGCTATGGACGATAATCCTAGCCTCGTCCTTTGCACATGCGCATACGGAAGCAGCCGTTAAACTAGAGGGAGCCCTGCTACCCCCCGCCTTATTCACTTACGGAAAAGTTTCATAATACCCCCAGGCTCCTCGGATACCGCTGTGGTGCAGGTCTTAATAATTGCCCCTCGGAAAAAGGTGAACGGGACGAAGGGTCATCGATGAAGTCGTCTCGATTGCCAGCCTCGGCTCTGAAGGTGATCGGCTTGAGCGTTTTGGTCGGCGTGGCCTTTTACTTGATTTACCTTTTCATCACACCAGGGGTCTATTGGGCTGGCTACTGGAGGGGCTACGAGGAGGGCTACTACGATGGGTATTGGAATGGCCTGCTGGCGGAGTGGCGTGATGCCTACGAGATGGGCTACAGGGAAGGCTACGAAGCTGGTTACAAGGAGGGGCGGATGAACGGGTTCATGTTAGGCCTCGTGTTCATAGTCGCGATGACACTCGGCTATAAGGCTGTAAACATCGTATGGCCAAGTGGCGGAGATCGGAGAAAAGCACTCGTTAAGATGATCATTTCGATAGTGATTTCAATAGCCATCTCCATCGCCTCCGATCAGCTTATCGCACAATTAGTGGCCTACGTCCTCCAAGCATTCTGATGCACTCTTTAGGCGCGGATAGGTTTAATGGTCGCATATTCCTCGGCCCTCCCCACGAGTTCCTTAAGGCCTTCCGGCCCCTCAGTCGGGAGGCACACGTTGTCGGCATAGCGGCCGCATGCTCTATCAGCTCTAGCTAGGCCAGGTGCTCCCCCAGGGTTTCGGCTATCTCCCGGGCCATGAGAGCCGCCTGTCCTCCCAGCCCCGCTCCAGCCTGGGAACCTCCACCAGGATGGGGAAGATGCCGTGTTCCTCCACCGTATCCAAAGAGGTTCAGCACCAGCCAGTTGACAAAGGTGGATTTGCTCGAGTCTCCCAGGCCCATCAGGAGGAGGCAGCGTTCCTCGCCCCGGGATCTCGTCGGGGAGTAGAACACCTTCCTGACAATGCACCTACGCCTGAAGTCTGAATCCGTGAACTGTAGGAGCCCGCAGGCCTCCTGGATGCCGACCCGCCTTATAGATGATGTTATAGACCTACATCACGCCCTTTTAACCTCGACCAACCATCATACATAGATACCTCCAGTAGCCATCAGCACCCCCTCAGGCACTCTGCTGCCGTGGAGGTATCGGCCAGCAAGGCCTCATTCGCCTACGATGTCTAGCCACGGGGGGTGGCGGGTTCACGGCACCAGGACTCCAGCCCCAGAACCATGTGCCAGTCGTGCCTCATGAGGGCTGTGGTTCAGACGAGGCTTGATGAACTCATCAGCTACCGAGGTCCGGAGGCCGGGCCCGTGAGTAACGTATCAGGACGGTATAAAGCTCGGCACTAAACTCGACCAGTTTCGGTTCTAACGCAAAGCCATCAGCACATAACTTATAAACCTGTATCCACGTGTAGCATCGGGAGGAGTAACTTTGGCTACCGTTAAAGGGGAGGTTGCGAAGACCAAGAGAACAGGCGTTCTCGTGAAGTCCGTGAGCATACAGGGCCTGAGGGGCATAGCTGAGGGCACGTTAAGCGATCTATCGGGCATCACGATCCTAGTAGGCCGCAACAATACTGGTAAATCTACGGTCTTAGAGGCCCTTTACCTCGCTGCGTCAGGCTGCGAATATGATTTGCTCGGACGACAAGCCCTTAAGTATGTTTTAATGAGGCGGGGATGGTTCGGGCTTTCAACAGCAGGTTGGTTATTCTTAGTAGGACAGGATAGCTGTAATATTACGCTTAACATGGAAGACGGGGCTCAAGTAAAACTTGAGCTTAGACTAGAAACTGGAATAGAGGCGGAATACATAGATAGCCTGAGGTTGCGAGGGCTAGATGTAAGCAACTGCGCATCCATAGTCTCTTCTACCCGCGGGGCTTTCACAAGAGAGTTTAGGCACTATATAGATGCAAATGGACTATACGATCTCATTCGAGAGTCGGCCTCCGGGAGTCCTATCGAAACACTCCTACTTGACTGGGAGGCTGTGACATCTTATGGTCGTCCAGAAGAGTGTTATTCTCTCATGGTAAGGAGCGGAGGAATAGAGGCTAAGAACATGGTTCTAAATGTAATCGCACAAAAATATGGAATAAAGGATCTACAGCCATTAGAGGAACACGATCGCTGGGTGCTCTATGTCGTCCATGAGGAATACTCGGTTCCCGTCTATTTAATAGGCGATGGCCTCCGCCTGGCCCTCGTCTATCTCATGCTCCTCTCCGTGGCCTCGGACGCACTTCTCCTGCTTGAGGAGCCAGAGCTACATCAGCACCCGGGCCTGTTAGAACTTGTGGCTGAAGCAATAGTGCGTTCTCACGCCCAGAGGCGCTGCCAGGTAGTGCTCTCAACGCACAGCCTTGAACTCATAGACCTGTTGATAAGGAAGGCCGAAAAGCTGGGGGTGTCGGACAGCCTCATCGTGCACAGGCTCTCGCTTGAGCAAGGGAAGCTGAACTCTGTGAGCTACTCGGCCCAGGAGGTCAAGGAGTTAAGAGAAGAACTGGAGTATGACTTGAGGAGATGAAGCCCATCACGCTGCTCTTAGTCGAAGGGGCTCTTGACAGGATATTCTATGAGGGCTATATAGTGAAAGCCTTAGGCGGCAAAGAGGTAGGAGGCCCAGAAGCCCTGCCAGAAGCCCTTAAGAACGTGCTATTGGCCTCCAGGGTAGTGAAGAGTATTGGGATTAAGGTCTTTGAGCTATACGATGGCCTCATCGTGCTGGCCGGTTGTGGTGGCTTCGATAACTCGAGAACGATGTTGAGAGAGCTGCTCAAGCGCCGTGATGAACTCGTCCATGGCGGGCTTCGCAAGATAGTGTTGGTGGGCGATGCGGATAAGGACGTGAAAGGGAGTGTCCAAGGCACGGTTTCCTCCATCCTCAGGCGCAGGTGCGAGTGGCATGGCCCTTTCATCCGTGTCGAGGCCGAAGGAGGGGTGCTTTGCGTAGCTGGTGTTGCTCAAGGGCTCTCCGGCAGAGGGAAGACGGGGCAGCTCGAGGATTTGATAGAAGACCTCGCCATGAAGGCTCACGCCCAGTTAAAGTGCGTGATAGAAGCTATGGAGGAGGCGTGGGAGAAGCGCTTGAATTCTAAGCAGAGGGTAGCGGTTTTCGCAGCCTTATTGGCCGAGGACCAGAGCAAGGCAAGACTAACAGCCGAGTTATGGGCCAGAGCTGGTGATAGGGAGATCGAGCAGTTAAGGCGCATGGTGCGAGAGTTAGAAGACGTTCTGAGGAGCAATCGTCGCTTCGACCAACCTTAGGGGCACCTGGTGCTCCTGTTTCCGGGAAGCTGGCTTATAACTTAAATCGGATAACTCCCCTCTGTAACCCGGCGGTCTGGCTTGGCTCAGCGTGAGAAGGCACCCATGATCAAGAGGATACGCATCTGCAATTTCAAGAGCCTCAAGGACACGGTGATAGAGCTGGGGAAGTTCAACGTGCTCATAGGACCTAACGCAAGCGGTAAGACGAACACCATACAGGCCCTCAAGCTACTCAGGGACATCATGGACCCGGGCGTGCTGAACCCCTTCGCTGACTACTGGGGCTACGCAAATGCCGTCTGGATGCGGGACGAGAGCCTTAACGTGCGCTTCGAGCTGGACTTCACGGACGGCAGCCGCTACCAGCTGGAGGTAACGGGCGCGGGCGGGAGGTTTGAGGTCGTGCGCGAATTGATAAGAATCGGCGATGTGATAGCGCGCAGGGAGGGTCTTTCCACATTAGTTAGAGTAGAGAATGAAGAAATTACCGGCCAAAAATTAATCGAATTAAATCCACGCGAGCCAATGCTCATCACATTGTCGCCAGTAGAATTATTGAGGCCGGTATTACAGAAAACCATCCCCATCCCTGAGGCTCTGAAGATAACAAATCTGTGGCTTGCCATCATGACTATTCTAGAGCGCATTCAACCATTATTCTTTAACGCCCGCAGGGCGAAGGAGGCCAGCCCGCCGATTAGAACCGAGGTGCTCGCGCCCGATGGCAGCAACCTTCATGCTGTTCTTTACACACTCCGCTTTGAGCACGGTTTGCTTCCTAAGCGCTTCTACGAGCTGGTGAGCAAGGCATTCCCCAGCGTGGAGGAGCTGAGGCTTGAGTTCACGGGGGATGGTCGCGTTCACTTGATAGTGCGCGAGCACGGCGCCTACATGCTCCCCATGAACATGAGCGATGGCTTCTACAAGTTCCTCACCATCCTCACGGCCCTGGAGCTGGAGCCATCCCTTCTGGCCATAGACGAGATTGAGAACTCCATCCACCACGAGACGATGGAGCTGCTGATAGACGAGCTGAGGCATGCCGATTGCCAAGTGCTGCTGACCACGCACTCGCCCGTGGTGCTGGACCTCTGCGACCCGGGTGAGGTCCTGTTGGCTTACAAGGGGCCTGAAGGCACGAAGGTGAGACGCATCCCCGAGCCGGAGGAGTTGAGGAAGAAGTTACGTGAGCTAGGCCTCACGCTCGG
>CAZWYW010000016.1:0-30289 GCA_964638535.1 uncultured Candidatus Bathyarchaeia archaeon
GACGCGCGCATCATACTCGAGTAAGGCGGCCGCTGCCCGGCCGCAAGGCTTTTATGCGTATGAGCCCGCGAGCCCAGGGGAGCATGGGCCAGGAAGGGGCCACGAGGGATGAGCTGAAGCGCTTATTCACCAAGCTCAAACACGCTCTCGACACGAGGGATAGGGTGGATTCTGAATTAAGGAAACTTGAGACCGCGTTAGAAGAGGAGGCCGGGGCAGAGCTTGAGGAAGCCGTAAAGACAGCGACCGAGCTCCTCAAGCTCCTTAGGAGGGAGAAAGAGGAGGTAGACGAGCTCATAACCCGGGCCAGCAGCGCTCTTGACAAGCTCAGGGCGATAAGCCTGTGGAGGCGCCTCTCAGCCGCGTTCGGCGGCGTCCTCATTTTCATAGGGGCTATGGCCATAACAAGCGGGCTCTTCACGGTCTTCCTGGGCATCTTGAGCGGACTCGTGGCGCCTGAGGTAGAGAGCATCTTAGGCCTAGTGAGCATAGCGTTAGGCGCCCTCTTGGTCCTATCGGGCTTCGCCCATCAACTGCCTTGAGCGCCCGAGCCTCTCGTCAGGCTACCGCGTACTTCCGCCTGATTAAGATAAAGGCACAGGCCGAGTTAGCTAAGGCGAAGAAAGCCAAGGCCATACAGGTGAAGACGGCCAGGGGAAGCTCTACCGGCTCGGGAGGGCTTGGGAAGAAGACCATGCCCCTGTAAACGCCGTAGATTATGGCGGCGGCGGTCACAGCGCTCGCCATTTGGAGGGAGCTCATGAGCCATTCCAGGCCCTTTATGACCTTAGCCACCCGCCCCGGGAGGGCGCCGCCGGGCTCCCCCACGCTGCCGAGGAGCTTTGAGGCGCTGATGTAGAGCTCCCCCAACGGGATAGCCGTCATAAAAGAGGCGACTAGCTGGAGGACACACATCACGAGGAGGCCATGAGCCACCGCCCGGGATAAAGCGGCGCCCGGCACAGGCCTCGCGCTCAGGCCCATGACGTAGAGGACAAAGAGGACCGCCAGGCCAGAGGCCAGCGAGAAGCCCCCTATGGCCGCCTCCCTAGCCTTAGCCGTGGTGAGCTCGAAGAGGAAGGCTATGGTGCCCACCACCGTCACGGCCGAGCCCATGGCCAAGACCACGGGATCCATGAAGGCCATCAGGGCCACGCAGGTGGAGGCAGCCAGGAGGGGCGTGAGGGGGTAGAGCGGGACCTTGAACTCCCTGGCCAAGTAGCGGCGCTTTCTCCTCAGGACCAACAAGCTCAAGTTCACCATGAGGAGGCCGGCTAGGAAACCGAAGCTGGCCGCGCCAGCCAAGAAGTGCGCGACACCCGAGAGGGTGAAGATGGCGGCCGCCAGGGAGGAGAGAAGCACCGCGTTATGGGGCGTCCGGAACTTGGGGTGAACGCTGGCCAGGGCTTCCGGGAAAAGGCCATCCCTGGCCAAGGCGTGGGCTATGCGGGCGGCTGAGAGGAGGGCTGAGTTCAGGCTGGTGAGAGTGGCCACGCCACCGAGGCAGGCCACGAATACCTCGCCAGCAGGGCCAAGCGTGGCTCTACCAAGGAGGGCGAGCGGTACCTCGCTCCTGGCCAGGGCTTCCCAGCCCAGGGAGCCTACGGACGCCAGGGAGATGAGCGCGTAGATCGCGCCGCAGGCGAGAACCGATAAAATGCAGCACTTAGGTATGATCTTACCGGGTTTCCTCACCTCGCCGCCCACGGTGGCGATGCTCTCAAAGCCCCAGTAAGCCACGAAAGCGAAGCCCGTGGCCGCGATCACGCCCTCGATACCCTTGGGCGCGAGCGGGCGGAAGTTAGACATGGATATAGATGGGGCAGCGGCTAACACAAGGGCCAGGAGGCCAGAGACGAGGAGTAAGGTGAGGGCTAACTGGGCACGCCCCGCTTCCCTCACGCCCACGAGGTTCAAGAGGCAGAAGGCCGCCAAAGCTGCCTCAGCGACGGTTATGGGCTCTACCGGGAGGAAGCTGGCCAATATCAAGGCGAAGCCCGTGGCGTTCATGGCCGCGTAGAGCAGATTGCCTACCCAGAGGAACCAGCCGGTCGCGAAGGATATCAAGCCCCCCACGGCCTCACGGGTGAAGACGTAGCCACCGCCCGAGACGGGCAAGCTGGCCGCGAGCTCGCTGTAATTGAGGGCCATGACAAGCGTGATGAGTGCTCCGAGGACGAAGGAGAGGACAACGGCTGGTCCAGCCATGCCCACGGCATCGCCGAGGACCACGAAGATGGAACCGCCTATGGTGCTGCCCACGCCTATGCTCAAGGTCTCCCAGAAGCCCAGCCTCCTCTCTAAGCTGTGCCTGCTCTCCAGAACCGACATGCCCCTACGTGCCCTCGGGCATGCTTAAAAGTATTTCCGGGGAGATGGGCGTGCGCGGTAATCGCTTTTAAGAGGGCGGGCCAAGAAGGCAGGCGAGGCCAAGGTGAACCTATTGAGCGGCGGGAAGGCCGAGCGCACCCTCATACTCTGCGTGGATCGGGACGATGACGTGGGCACGAAGGCCAAGGTCAGGACACCTATAATAGGGCGTGAGGACGTTTTAGAGGTCGCGACCAAACTAGCCGTATCTGACCCGGAGGAGGCAGATGCGAACGCTATGTTCGAGGCCGTCAGGCTATACGACCAGCTAACGTCCTCAGCCAGCCCGGGAGAGGCTTATGAGGTAGCTACCATAACCGGTTCCCCCCTCGGGGGCGTGAAAGCCGATAAGAAGTTGTTGGCTGAGCTAGAGAGGGTCCTAAAGGCCTTCCCAGCTGATGGCGTCATCTTGGTCTCCGATGGCTACGCGGACGAGACCGTGATACCGCTCATCCAGTCCAAGGTGCCCATCGTCTCCGTGAGGCGGGTGGTCGTGAGGCACAGCAAGTCCATAGAGGAGACTGCCGCCCTCTTCTCGCGCTACCTGAAGCTGCTGCTGGAGAACCCGAGGTACTCCAAGATAGTGCTCGGCCTCCCAGGCATCCTCATACTGGCCCTGGTAGCCCTCTGGCTCATGAACCTCCTCGTGTACGCCTGGACGGCCCTATTAGTGGGCATAGGGGGCTTCATGTTCATCAAGGGCTTCAGGCTAGATTACCACATAGAGCGCTTCCTCAGGGCCGTGAAATCAAGGGTATTCAAGTTCGTGCCACCCCACGTCCACCTCATCGCCATATCCTACCTGGCGGGCACCCTCATAATCGCGTTGGGCATCTACCAGGTAGTCTGGTACGTCTTGTTCTACGCGCCCCCGGCCATCAGCCCCCTGCTCTACAACCCGGCCCAGCTCATAGGTTGGGTCTTCGTGAACACAGCCCACATCTTCATAGCCGGCTTCTGCATCCTCATACTAGGCCGCTGTATCCACTGGTTCGTGAGGAAGGACGAGAGGGGCTGGTACGGCATAGTGGGCCTGGTGGTGTGCGCCTGGTTCTATAAGCTCTTTTACGAGGTAGGCAGGATACTCATGAACCCCATGCTGACCTACACAGGCCTCATGACCACCGTCTTGCTCGGTATCGCGCTCACTTCCATAGCCACGCTCATCGTGAACATTATTAAATTGAGGGGGTCAAAGCTCGGGGGAGGGGGCCTTGAGGCAGGAAAAAAGAGCTGAGGTAGCCGTGATAGGCGGGACGGGTTTTGAGAAAGTGCTTGAGGGAGCAGAAGAGGTAAGGATAGGCACGCCCTACGGCCTCCCCCCGAGGATACTCGTCGGCGAGGTAGCTGGCCGGAGGGTAGCCATTCTCCCGAGGCACGGGCCAAGACACGAGCTCCCGCCCCACAGGATAAATTACCGGGCCAATATCTGGGCCTTAAGAGCCCTAGGGGTCGAGCGCGTGCTGGCCACGAACGCGACAGGGGCCATAAACCCTGATTTCAGGCCAAGAGATCTAGCCGTCCCCCATGATATCCTAGATTTCACGCGTTCTAGAGCCCAGACCTTCTACGAGGGGCCGGAGGTCGTCCACATAGATGTCACGGAGCCCTTCTGTCCCCAGCTCAGGGCCATCCTGCTCCAAGTGGCTAAGGAGAAAGGCCTGAGAGTGCACGAGAAGGCCGTGCTGGCCTGTATGGAAGGGCCTCGCTTCGAGACGCCAGCCGAAATAAGAGCTCTCAGGATACTCGGGGCCGATCTAGTAGGCATGACGGTAGCGCCGGAGGCCTTCTTGGCCCGGGAATTGGAGATGTGCTACGCCACCCTCTGCTTCGTGTCTAACATGGCCGCTGGCATGCAGGACAGGCTGACGGCCACGGAGGTGCTCGAGGTGGCCTCAAAGCTTCAGGAGGTCGTCAGAGACGTGGTGGTAGAAGCCATAGCCAGGCTGCCGGAGGAGCGCGATTGCCAGTGCGCTAGGGCGCTTGAGGGGGCAAGGCTGAAGCCATGAAAATCATAGAGAAGCTGATATCCTTCTTGGAGATGTTAGCTCGTTGGTTAGACATAGACATACACAAGGTCAGGGCTGCCTTAGCCAAGTTGGGCGCTTATGACTTCTACGAGCGCTGGCTGGAGCTCCAGGTGAGGGACGGCCCCATGCCCGAGCACATAGGCGTGATACTCGATGGCAATAGGCGTTGGGCCCGCATGTATGGCCTGGAGCCCTGGATGGGCCATAGGGCCGGCGCTAAGAAGGTAGAGGACCTGCTTAAGTGGTGCCTAGAGCTAGGCATAAAGACCATCACGCTCTACGCTTTCTCCACGGAGAACTTCAAGAGAACGCCCCGCGAGGTAGCGGAGATCATGAGGCTCTTCGAGCGCAAGCTCAAGGAGCTTAAGGAGACTGATGTCCTGAAGAAGCACAAGGTCCGCGTGAAGGCCATAGGGCGCGTGGAGCTCCTACCCCCCCAATTAAGGGAACTGGTAAGGGAGGTCGAGGAGGCCACTAAGCACCATAACGAGCGCTTCCTGAACATAGCCGTGGCCTACGGAGGCCGCGCCGAGATAATAGATGCCGTGCGCAAGGTAGCCGAGGACGTCAAGGCTGGCCGGCTGGACCCAGAAGACATAGATGAGGAGGTCTTCGAGCGCTACCTCTACACGGGTTACCTGCCAGAGGACATGAGGGACCCCGATCTGATAATAAGGACCTCGGGTGAAGAGCGCCTTAGCGGCTTCCTCCTCTGGCAGTGCGCTTACAGTGAGCTCTTCTTCGTGGACGCTTACTGGCCAGAGTTCAGGCGCATAGACCTCCTCAGGGCCATAAGGACCTACCAGATGAGGCAGAGGCGCTTCGGCAGGTGAAGTCCCCCGAGTCCGAGGCCTTTTTACTCGGCCTTAAGCCCGTAAGGGAACCTGGTCAGGACCTCGCGTCCTCCCCCGGTCACTAACACAGTATCTTCTATACGGACGCCGCCTTTCCCGGGCAGGTAAATGCCGGGCTCCACCGTGACCACGTAACCGGCCCTCAGGGCCTCTTCCACGCCCGGCGCCAGCCTTGGAGGCTCGTGGACATCTATGCCCACTCCGTGGCCGAGGGAGTGGACGAAGTAAGGCCCGTAACCGGCCTCGGTTATAATACCCCTGGCTACAGCGTCTACATCACATGCCTTAGCGCCCGCCTTCACGGCCTTAACGGTCTCCTGCTGCGCCTTCAGGGTGAGCACGTGTAGCTCCTCCTGCCAGGCCTCAGGCTTGCCAACCACGAAAGTGCGTGTCATATCGGATACGTAGCCCTCGTAGGTGGCTCCTAAATCCACTACCACGAGTTCCCCCTCCCGGAGCTCCTTACGCGAGGCCCTTGCGTGTGGGAGAGCAGAGTTAGGG
Source organism: uncultured Candidatus Bathyarchaeia archaeon (assembly GCA_964638535.1). GTDB lineage: Archaea > Thermoproteota > Bathyarchaeia > EX4484-135 > EX4484-135 > EX4484-135. The sequence goes on from CAZWYW010000016.1 coordinate 5,756, forward strand.
CCGGAGGCCACTATGGTCCCGAAGGGGTGGCCCTCTGAGCCAGCTTTCCTCATAGCTCTCTCGACCTCGCCGGCTATCTCAAGTTCTGTCCTGCCCGGCTCGATGAGCTCCGAGACCACCTCCATGCCTTTAACCGCGATCTCGCAGGCTTTCCTAATGGCCGCTATCTCCCGCTCATCTTTGACCTTCCTCAGAGCCCATACGCCCTCTTCGATGTCGACCAGGGCTTCCTCGCCGAGCTCCTTGACCAGACGCCTGTAAGTCCTCACCGGCAGCTGGTCGAAGCCCAGCTTCCTGACCCTGAGCTCACGGAGTACATCGCGTAAAACGTCATCTACCTTCTCCGTTACCTTAATGTGCCTCACCTGCACGCCCGTGCCCGAGAAGTGCTCCTCGGCTGCTGTCAGGTCCACGCCGCCCACCAGAATGGTCGGTGACCCACCATGGGGTATCACTAGCCTCACGCCGCCCTTGAAGCCCGTGAAGTAGAATATGTTAGATGGGGCCGCGATCAACAGGGCGTCTAGGCCCGATTCAGCGACCAGGTCTCGGGCTTTACCTAGGTGAGCCGGGGATGACATGCCACTATCGAGGCGTGGCCGCGTGCTTAATAGGCTTGGGGGACGCCGTGGGGCCGATGCCCTTCACGCCGGGCCAGGTTCAGAAGGCCATCTTGAGGGTCAGGAAGGAGCTGGGCTACAGAACTAGGGTCAGGCCGAGGGTGAAGGCCGTTTACTATCACGAGGAGGACGATTTCCTCTTAGTGGTGGTACCGGATAGGCCAGATAAATCGGTGGCGCTGGGGCCCTCGGGCAGGGTCATTAAGGCCGTCGGGAGGGCGCTTGGGGTCTCACGCGTGGCCGTCCGCTCCCTCACGGACCTCGTGGTCAAGAGGGCCAGGATCAGAGAAGCGCTTAGGAGGGCCCAGCGGATAGCTAAGGCCGCTGACGGGCTCTTGAGGGGCGCCCTAGAGCGCGTGGTAAGGCTCCTTAAGGCCGAGCTGGCTTATCCGCCAAGGGAATGGCCTTCCCTCGAGCCCTTAGGGGAGCCGGTTATAGTAATTGGCTTCTCGGGCGGCGTGGATAGCACTGCTATGCTCTACACGGCTAAGCGCATAGGCCTCGAGCCCCTTGCGGCCACGGTCAACGCGGGCGGCTGGATGGTGCCCGAGCGCGTGAGAGAAATCGTTAAGAGCCTGGCGGCCAGGTTGGGCGTGCCCCATGCCTTCCTTAAGGGAGACGAAGAGGCCTTCAGGCTCGTGCTGGAGTGGGCGCGTGACGGGCGTAGGCACCCGTGCAAGATGTGCCATGAGAAGATAGAGGAGGCCGTGGTCCACTACGCGCTAGAATTGGGCGTGCCCATGGTGGGTTTCGGCGACCTCCTGCCCACGGGCCGCTACTCCATTTACTGGTTGAGGGCCGGGGGCCGAGGCCAGAGGCTCTTGAGGCTAAACCTCATGGCGGCCCTAGCCCTCTGCAAGAGCGATACCATAGTGTTGGCCGAGAAAGCAGGGCGCCCCGTAGAGAAGCTGCGCTTTGGTTGCCCTCTCCTGGGCGTGACACATAGGGAGCATAAGGAGACGGTGCTGCCCTCCATCCAGAGGGTCCTGAGGGAGACGAGGGCCGGCATCTTAGAGCCCAACCAGGCCCTCGAGCTCATTAAGAGCATTATCCGGCAGGCGATGTAAGGCGGAGAAGGACACTTTCACAGAACTCTCAGGCATCAGGAGCCGCCATGTGATGACGTAAGGCTTAAAATAGCCTAGCTTGTAGCTAGGCGAGGGCAAGGGTTGAGGCTGAGGGATATTTCTCCCCCTTAGCCACCCCTCTCCCTCAACCCTTGCCCGCCACGGCCTCTGAGTCCCAAGTGAAGACCTCAGGCTACTAGCTCTTCGAAGAGGTCTATGAAAGAGCTGGCTACCTTTTCAGGAGAACGCTCTTCTAGCAACCTCTCAGCAGCCCTCAGGGCCTCCCTTGAACGTGGCCCACCGCTCAGGGCGTCTAAGAGCAGCTCCCTGAGCTCGCACCTATCCGCGTACTTCAGCACCTCTGGCCCGTGAGGCTCGAAGGCCTCCCCTATCCTAGGCGCCAGGATGGGCCTCATGGTCCCCACGAGCTGGTAAAAGGCCGTCGAGACGAGCGCCAGCGGCACGGCAGGCGTGGCGGCCTTATGAAGTATTATGGCGTCTGAGGCTATGGCGTACTGGTCTATCTCCTCGTTCCTAAGCGGGCCGGTGAGGCGGACCTCTACCTGGGGGTAATCTGGCCAATCGAATTCCCTGCCCGTGAGCACGAGGAAGAGCACGTCCTTAAGGGCCTCGTCGGGCAGCCGGGGCAGGTAGGGCTGGTAGCCCCCTCGGGCGTAGCAGAGCACCACGAGCCGGTCAAGCGGCAGGCTTAACGCGCGCCTGGCGGCCTCCTTATCGCCTGTACGCCTGGGCAAGCAGGGCCAGGGGATATAACGCGCCCTCTCACCGTAGATGGCCTTAGCGAACCACTCCTGCCGCTTATCGAAGTATACGACCGCGTCCCAATCAAAGGCGTAGAACTCAGGTGGCTGAGGTGGCACGCGGCCCAGGATATTGTTCTCGTGTAACACGTGCACTATGGCCTTGGCCTTGCGCCTTAGCTGGGGCCAGAGAAGGGCTAGCTTGGTCATGGGGAGCTGCTTGAGGTCCTCCAATACCAACACGTCGTAATCTAACGTGAGGAGGGGGCGTGGGTCCAGGAAGTTCGTCTTGCCGGGCGTGCCAAAGCAGCGGATGACGAAGGGCTCGTCTGGCCCGAACATTACGTGGCCGTGGAAGTCCTCCTTGATGAAGGAGAGTACCTTGACATCGTAGCCCATGTCGAGCCATGCCCTCACGAGCGGGTAAGCGTGGAAGAACACGCCGGAGTCCGAGTTCCAGGCCGTCATGATGGCTATCTTCTCCACTGGCATGGCACGCACCTCTCTCGTGGCCTTCATGGCACGCTATGAGAATAAAAGCGCCCCTACGCGCGTCCCCGGCCTCTCATGTGTTCAGCTAACTCCCTGGCCTTGGCCAATACGGCCTCTATGTTGGCCCAGTGAGAGCCCTGCCAGTACACCTGGCCGCAGCCGGTGCAGCGCCAGAAGCGCTGGTGGTGGCGCCAAGAGCCCTCGGGCACCAGGCCTCTCACGGCCTCCTTGGGCACCTCGGCCACGGGCGCGTTACACTTCGGGCACCTAGAGGCCTCGAGGTCTACCTCAAGTCTTATGCCCAACTTGGCCGCGAGCTCGGCCAGCCTCTCGGCCTCGGTAGCCCCCCTCACCAAGACGGCCTTCAGGCCCGATAAGACCGCCCGCCTGTAGAGCTCCACATCAGCTGTTAGCAGCACCCTACTCTCCCTGGCCGCCTGACGGAGGAGCTGGTTATCGCTGGCGTCCCTGCCGTATTCAGCATCATAGCCTAACAGCCTCAGCCACCTGGCCAGCTTGCCCAACATGGCATCTACTAGGAATTTCAAGGCCTCAGGCCTCCCTGGGGCGCTTAGGCCTCAGGATAGTCCCGCAGCCCGGCTCGGCCACTACCTCTCCCTCGCGGAAGGCCACCACGCCGTTGACCACGGTTATCACGGGCCTGCCCCTCAACCTCATGCCCTTAAAGGGAGAGTACTTGGCCTTTGACCTGAAACTCCCTGGCCTCACGACCAGCTCGGCCTTGAGGTCCACTAATACCAAATCGGCTGGCCAGCCCACCTCTAAACGCCCCCTATCCAGGCCGAAGACGCGGGCAGGCCCCTCGCACACCAACCTAACCAGCTCGGCTAAGCTGAGCCTCCGCTCGGCTACCTCGTTGAGCAGCAAGGGCAAGAGGGTCTCAAGGCCAGGGAAACCCGGTGGCACGGGGCCAGGGCCTGATTTCTCCTCTAGGGCATGGGGGGCGTGGTCACTGGCCACTAAGTCAATCTGGCCAGTGTAGAGGGCCTGTCTCAGCCGAGCCACCACGTCTCCTGGCCTGAGGGGCGGGTCGACTAGGGCCAAGGTGCCCAGACGCCCGTAGAGGTCCGAGGTCAGGAAGAGGTGATGTGGCGTGGCCTCAACCGTGAAGCCCGCCCGCTTAGCGGCCTTTAGGGCTCCTGGGACGCTCACGTGGCATATATGTACCCTGCGGCCAGCTAGGAGGGAGGCTAAGCGCTCCACGGCTTTTAGCTCGGCTTCCGGCAGGTGGGAGGCCAGGAAAACCGAGACAGGGTCGCCCTCGCCCTCTCCTCCAACGGTCTCCGCGGCCTCAGCTATAACGCGTGGGTCCTCGGCGTGGAAGGCCACAGGTAAGCCAACCCGGTTAGCGAACTTCACGGCCTTGACGAGCGTGACTTCGTCCGAGATATCCAGGCGCGTGAGGGGCTTATGCAGGTAGGCCTTAATGGCCACCGCGCCTGCCTCGGCTACATGAGGCAGCTCGCTTAACTCGGCGGGGAAGAGGCAGTAGAAGCCCACGTTCGCCACCGCGCGCTCCTCGGCCTTCCTAGCCCTCTCGGCCAAGCGCTCAGCGCTATCAACGGGCGGCACCGTATTAGGCATGTCCAAGACGCTCGTTATGCCGCCGGCCACGGCAGCACAGGTGCCGGTCCAGAAGTCCTCTTTGTAGGCCAGGCCCTCGTCCCTCAGGTGTACGTGGGCGTCTATTGGGCCGGGGAGCGCTAGCAGGCCCTCAGCGCGGACCTCCTCCTCGGCCTTGGGGGCGTGAGCTTCTTTGCCGATGAAGACTATCCTGCCCTCTGAGATAGAGATACAGCCTTCCCGCAGCCGCCCCCGGTAGAAAACGCGGGCGCCACATATATTGAGGTCAGCGGGTGCCTTCGTCATTCCGCGTTCCTACCGCTGGAGGAGCTTAAAGAAATCGCGCTCGGTTATTATGCCCACTAAGCGGCCAGTCCCGGGCTCCACCACGGGGAGGCCTCCTATGCTGTGCTGCTCCATGAGTTCGGCGGCCTTCCCCACATCCTCGTCAGGTCCCACAACTACCACCTCACGGGCGCACACGTCTAACACGCGGGCCTTGAGGACGCCAGGCCCAAGCCCTCCTTCCCTCACGGCCCTGTCCAAGAGGCGGATCACGTCCATGGAGGTGATGATGCCCAATAGCTCACCTGGCCCACCGACCACGGGCAAGCGCCTGAAGCCCCTGGACACCATGGTCCTCATGGCCTCCAGCACCGCGGCGTCCGGGCCTATTACCACGGGCTCCGGCGTCATGAGTTCAGCCACTTTAGCGCCTGTCAGGCGGCCAGCTAGGGCCTTGACCACATCTCGTTCCGTGAGTATGGCCCAGAGGCGCCCTTCTTCGTCTACCACGGGCAGGCCACCCACGCGCGCCTCGACCATGAGGGTTATGGCCTTCTCGAGCTTATCATCCAGTTTAGCGCAAACGACCTCTCGCGTGGCTATGCTCAAGACGGGCTCGGAGAGAGCAGCCGCTAGGTCATCGCCGTGCTTGCTGGCCAATAATTCGTGCTTAGGCCCGCCGCCTAGGTAATCCAGTACATCCGTGGCCGTGATTATGCCGACCACCTTCATGTGCTCCCGGCCGACAACCGGGAGGCGCCTGAAGCCCTTCTCCGCCATCACCCGCACGGCGTCCTTAATGGCAGCGTCCTCGGCCACGGAAACCACCGGGCTGCTCGCCAGGGCTAGGATACCTAGGCCCTTATGACCCCCGGTAGCGCCCTCCTTCATCACTCCCCGCGCTCCAACTCGGCCCTGCACTCCTCGCAGAGGAACTGGCCGTCTACCTCCATCAGCGTATCGCTCCAACGGCCACAGATATCACAGTAACCGGCCATGGGGACCCCCTCGCGCTCTTCCTCAGCGGGAGCAACTAAGCCCGCCCTGCACTTCTCGAGCACCACATCTATGAGGGAGGGCAGGATAGATAGCAGGTCCTTGCTCGTCACTATGCCCACCATCTTGCCCTTGTGCTTGACTATCAGCCTCCTCACGTCAAAACGGGCCATCTTCCTGGCCGCTTCCCTCACGTCCTCGTCCGCGCCTATCTCTATTATAGGAGAACTCATTACATCGGCTGCCTTCACCCGACTGGGCTTTAGCCCCCTAGCCACTACCTTACGCACTATATCCCGGGCCGTGATAACGCCCACCGGCTCCCCGTTGCTGGAGACCACGATGACGCTGCCCACGCCGTGCTTATCCATTATCTCAGCCACCTTATCTATCGTGTCGTCCTCGCGCACCGTGATGACCGGGCTCACCATCACGTCCCTCACGAGCAACATCTCATCGGGGCCTTCCGACACCTAGCTCACCTCTCCTCTCGCACTGAGGTAGCTGAGGCCAGAGGCCAGATAAGCTTAGCAGCCAAGCTGCCCTCAGGCCCTGAGGAGGCGGCCACGCCCATAGGGCACGAGGCTTTTCGCCCGCTCTAGCTCCTCCCTGGGGAGCTCTAGCTTACCGACCTTAGCCTCCAGGGCCCTAATGACCTCAGCCACTAACCTGCTGGCTTCCACATCCCCAGGCCCTATGAGCACATAAGCTTCAGCCCTAGCCTCCACGGCCCCCACGGGCCCGATAATGAGCTCGGCCCGGCCCCCAGACCTAGAGACTCCTATGGCGAGCTGAGGTTTCACGCCCCTGATGTATTCTTTCTTCCCGACCACGTAGAAAGAGCCTTTAGGCAATTTCTCGCCATGAGGTCCTATCTTCTTGGCCTGCTCGGGCTTAAAGCAGATAGCCGTTGCTGCCCCAAGGCCGTATTTCCAAGCCCTGGAATAAGTTATGGCCATCTGGGCTGCCTCGGAGAGCGTGCTCTCGGGCACCTCTTGGCCGCCGGCCTTCACAAGCACGAAGGGCGCCCCCGGCAGCTCGGCATGCAGTAAGAGGTCGCCAGGCCCGGCGTAGCGCTTCACTAAGAGCTCGTTCGTAGTTGCGTCCTTGCCAGCGACCACTAGGAAACCGTCAGAGGAGGTGAACCACCTGAACCTCTCATACCAGGCCCTCTTCTTAGGGCGCACGGCCTTGGGGAGTGCTTCAGCTCTTTCTGTGGGCCTTGCCGGTCTTATAGGCACAGCTCGTAACCTGGCTTTTAGCTCTTCTAGTCTGGCCCTAGTTTCCTCAAGGGCCTTAGCAGCCCCCTCGGCTTTCTTCCTGGCCTTCTTCGCTAGCTCGTAGTACCCGGCGGCGGTCTCCTGGGCGGAGCGCCTTAGGTCGAGCGATACCTCTAGGCCATCTAAGTCGAGGAGTGCTGATGGGCCAGAAGGCAATAAATCCTTTAGCCAGGAGAAAGGAGGGCCACGCGCTCTTAACTCGCCTAGCTTACCCCTGACGGCCTCCCAGCTCCCTGCCGTCTCCTTTAGGTCCCTCAGAGCATCAAGGAGGAAATTGAGCTCGTTTAAGTGGGCGTAAATGGCATCTGCTATCCGCCTCTTGGTCTCTGCCTCGGCCCTGAAGCGCTCCACGGCCTCTTCCTGGGCAGCTAACATCCTCTCAAGCTTCCTGACCTGTTCCTCTAAGTCAGCGAGGGCGGCGGCCCCTAGCCTGTCGGCCTCAAGCTTAGAGAAGTAAGCGTCCACTGCCTCATTCATGGTGGGGAAGATGCGTTCCTCCAGGCCCGCGTACCTCAGGAGCCTCACGGGGATCACGTCCACCCACCTGCCTCCGTTGACCACTATCCTGGGCTTTAGAGGCCCCTCTAGCACGGACCTCACCAGTCCAGCTACGGCCTCTCGGAGGCGGGCTAGCTCGGCGTCCGATAGGGAAGAGCAGGGCTTCCCCTTCTCCACACCGGCCCTGAGCAGCACTTCCTCGGCGTATGGGCCGCTCAAGCCCGTGAGTCTAGAGAGGCCCCTGACGGCCTCTAGGTCGCCGAGCTCCCTCAGCCCGGACATATCCGGCCCGTCAGGCGCGGTTATATCGATGGCTGGCTGCGGTGGATACTTGAACTCCTCGCCCACTAAGAGCTTGCGATCCCTCATCTCCTTAGGCCTCAGGACGCGTTTTATCCTGCCGTCAGGGCCGATTAAGATGAAGTTTCCGTCCCCGAAGAGCTCGAACACAAGCTTATAGCGGTCCCCGCGGTTAGCCACGGTCAGCTCCAACACCCTGTCGAGCCCGTGCTGCCTCACATCAACTACCACGCCACCTCGCAGGTCCTTCCTCAAGCCCATGCAGAAGGGAGGCGGCCTCTCAGGGACCTCTACCTCGCGCTGAGTGAGGTTAGCCCTAACGCCCAGCTCAACGAGCAACCTGTGGGTAACGCCCGGCTTCCTCAGCTTCAACAAGAACTTATTTCTCCCGGCTTGGTAAATGTTGGCGAGGCGGGCTCCCTTGATGGCGCTGGATAGCTCCCTGACCACGGCCGCTAAGTCTAGGCCGCTGAGCGCTTCCTTCACGTCCACCACCACTCGGCTAGGAGATGATGGGCCTTGAGGCCAACCGATAAGCTCTACTACCTTAGGGGACTAATAGGCTTCTTGGCTGGCATAGTGAGCGCTCTCCTGAGCGGCCTAGAGGCCTTGGGACTCCTGCCCTACTTCTTCCTCGGCTGGATATTCTCCATAGCCTGGGCCGCCGCCTTCTATTACCTGACTTACAGGCTGCTGGGGCGCCGCCGGCCGAGAGGCGTCACGAAGCGCGAGTTAGCTATCACGGGCATAGACGCCTATGCCTTCATGTGGCTCTTCTCCTGGACCTTCTTCTACACCGTGCTCTTCCGGGCCTGAGGGGCCTGCTGCTTCAGGTTAATAGCTAAAGAGATTAGGTCCCTAAGGGCCGAGAAGTAACCCCTATCGAAATCGGCGTGGTACTTGGCCTTGGCGTGTGCCCCGAATTCCCTTCTGAGCACTCTCAGCGCCTTCAGGTCTTCCCCGAGGTCTAGGTTAAAGGCGTATTTGTCGTTGGCCCTCTTGGCCTCCAACAGGCCCCTGAGGGCGTGCAGATAGCCCTCTCCCCACTCCCCTCTGGCCTTGAGGCGCTTGCCCAGGATTTCTAGTGCTCTCTCGGCTTCCGCGTACCGGCCCGACAGGAGAGCGTTCAGGTAAGCGTTCAGGGCCTCCTTGGCCTTCCCCCTTAGCATGCCGTTCAGCGCCTCCTAGCGCCCCTGGCTTCCTCCTCGCTCACGTCCTCTATACCGTTCTCCGTTATCTTGAACACCGCCTCGCCCTCAGGCAGGTAGGGGCTTGACACTAGCCTGGCGATGCGCACAGGGCCCTTGCCCTTACGCAGGTAGATGCGCGTGTGGCTTGTGTGGGCCACGATGTGACCTCCTATGGGCGCTACCGCGTCCCCGTAGAAGACATCAGGCTTGGCCATCACCTGGTTCGTAACGACCGCTACCGCGTTGAAGGCACGGGCCAGCCTGATGAGCTTGTGGAGATGCCTGCTGAGCTTCTGCTGCCTCTCGGCTAAGGACTCGCGGCCCACGTACTCGCTCCTGAAGTGGGCCGTGAGCGAATCTATTATTATGAGCCTTATGTTGTGCTCCTTTATCACGTCGGCCGCGTGGTCGAGTAAGAACATCTGGTGGTCGGACGTGAAAGCTTCAGCGTAAATGATGTTCTTCACCACCTCCTTCGGGTCCAAGCCTAAGTGCTTAGCCATCTGGATGATGCGTTCCGTGCGGAAGGTGTGCTCGGTATCTATATAGAGGGCTCCGCCCTCGAGGCCGCCGCGCTCTCTCGGGAGCTGGACGTTCACGCAGAGCTGCATGCATATCTGGCTGTTATGCATGATGGTGGGGAGGTTCCCTCCTACGAAGTTGCCAGCCCCGGGTACGCAGAAGTCATATACATAGCCATTATAAGGCACCTCCTTGATCTCGACCACGAAGTCCCATCCGAGGGAGGAGATAGTCTTGAGCTTGATTAGGGCTGTCTCTAGCACAGTTAGCCTGGCCTTTATCTCATCTAGCAGCGCCTGCCTCACAGCTTCTCTCCTGGCCTCATCGGCCGATAAGCCACGACTCACATAGTTGCCTATTGAAGAAGGTGCCAGTCTTAGGCGTTTTGCTAACGTGGGTCTAATAGCGAAGGGAAGCTCCCGATAAAGCTGTCTGAAGGCATCCTCGGTCAGAGGTGCCTGCTCAATGCGCGTCTTCGCCTTAAGCAGCGCATTCCTTACCCGCGTTAATAGCTCTATCAGATCGCGCATGGTCTTTTCGTTGATGACTTTACGAGCACGCCATCCTTCCCTAGTTAGAAGGTCACCTATCGTTTTCCCACGGTAAAGCTTAGCTAACGAGTTCGGCATACGCCCTCTGTGGTCAATGACCGTCATCAGAGCGCGCCAGGCCAAGTATGCCGCGCGACTTGGATAGCCGTGCCCGGAGTTATAGGTAGTCGAATTGTAGCTCTTCAGGCGGAGCGGAAGGTAAGCCACTTTCACCCTGTCCTCGCCCACTATCATGAGCCTGTAGTAGCGCCTCCCGGCCGTCCGCTTCTCGCGCAGCGTGATGTGAATACCTAGGCGAGCGAAGAGGTAAGCTAGCTCCCGGGCTAAGCGAGTGCTCTTGGTAATGACCTCTACTGTATTAGACAGGTGGCCGTCTCCATCTAGATAGCCCGCGAGGAAATGCCTAATGAGCTCCGTGCTGCCGTTCAAGATAGACTTAGGCACGAACTTCTCGGAGGCCTTGCAGTTAGCTAACTTGCCTAGAAGCTCACGAACAGGTGCTCTGAGTAGCACGCGGTAGGTACCCTTCCTAGCCTCCACCGTAGGCCTGAAGCCGAACCTGCGCTCTAAGTAGCTGGCTAGCCACTCTTTAAGAGCCTCGCTGCCCGTAGTTATCGAGAGTGGGTTAGGCGTGCCTTCAGCCACGAAAAGGCCCATGAAGTAGGCATCATCCGCGCTCAGGGTCTTCTGAGAGGAGTTCCAGCCAGACTTCAGCTCCAACTCCTTAGGAACGGCTATCGGAGCTCCTGGCATCAGCTTGCTCGCCTCCACCCACTTTAGCTCGCCTTCCTCATCTAGCGTGAGGAACCTGTGCGTGGGCGTAGCCTTGATTTCCCGGCCCCGCCTTGTCCTTATGATGACTAGCCTGTCCACGCGCTCCTTATACATGAAGGTGGCCTCTACAGGCCTCATGCCCTCAGGAGTGAAAGCTAGCACGCGGACACCTCTTAAGGGGACCACGAAGCCCTGGCCGTAGGGCAGCTCACCATAGACGAGCCGATAGCGTTCATAAATAGCTTCTATGGGTTCTATGTGTAGCTCGTCTGGATTTAGATAAGCCACGGGGGTTTCACCAGCCACACACTTCCCGCTCCCGAACTCGCCGTAGAACTCCGTAATGGCTTGCGTCTCTAGGCCACCTCCTAGGAGCCTATCCAGGGCCTTAGAGCCCGTGGTGAGGCGCTCCACGCTCTCCTGCATCTTAAGGAGCTCCTCAGCGGGTATGAATGTGAGGGCTATGGCCGAGCGAGCGGCATTTATGATTTCCATGGCCTTCTTCTCACCTAAGCCAGCTTGCATGAGTTCCCTGACGCTGGCCATGGCAACTGATTCCACGGTACTGAAGCCTAGCTCACGGAGCTTCTTAGCTGTAGCAGGTCCTACACCCGGCAGGTCCTCGATACGCTTCAGCTTAGCCTTCTTGACGACCACTGCCCTACCCTCTCTCGTGGTCGGAGTAGATAGGGACCTATTTAAGCGAGGATGCCGGACGTGCGCTCGGCTGGGGAACACCCTGTGGGGTGAAACTAAAGGAAGCGTGGCGATGGGCCGGCGTGTGCCGAAATACGTATAAGGTGCATGACCTATCACGGCCGGTGGGACAGGTATGTCCATAAAGGTCGTAGAGGAAACGGCTTACAAGCTCCTCAAGCTGGCCGTGACGGTGCTGCCGAGGGATGTCAGGACTGCGCTAGAGGAAGCCTACAGGACCGAGACGAGCGATATAGGTCGCGCCCAGCTCGAGGCCATATTAGAGGACGTGCGCTTAGCCGAGGAGCAATCCAGGCCTATCTGCCAAGACACTGGCACCATCATCTTCTACGCCAAGCTGGGCGCTGATTTCCCGGCCCGTAAAGGCATCTACGAGGCCCTCGTGAGGGCCACCCGGAAGGCGACCAAAGAAGTGCCCTTACGCCCTAACGCCGTGGACCCCTTAGCCGAGCGAAACACGGGCGATAACACGGGCCGCTACATACCTTACGTCCACTGGGAACTCTTCGACGGCGATTACCTGGAGCTGACGGCTTTCCCGAAGGGCGGCGGCTCGGAGAACACCTGCCGGTTAGGCATGCTGAGCCCGGGCCTGGGCCTGAGGGGCCTGAAGAAGTTCGTCTTGGACACGGTCATAGAGGCCGGGGGCAAGCCCTGCCCGCCCATAATAGTGGGCGTGGCCGTGGGAGGGGGCTCGGACATGGCCATGGAGCTGGCCAAGAAGGCCCTCCTCAGGCCCCTGGACCAACCGAACCCCGTGCCAGAGCTGGCCAGGCTTGAAGAAGAGCTCCTCTCGGCCATTAACGAGACAGGCATAGGCCCCATGGGCTTGGGAGGGCGTTGGACAGCCCTCAGGGTCCACATCGATTACGCTTGCAGGCACCCGGCCAGCTATCCCGTCGCGGTGGCCACGCAGTGCTGGGCGGCCAGGAGGGCAGCGGCCCGCATATATGCCGATGGCTCTGTCGAGTTCCTGACGCACGAGGTGGGGTGAAGGCGGGATGGCGGTCTACAAGCTCAGGACGCCCATCTCGGAAGAAGAGGTCAGGCGCCTCAAGGTAGGTGACGTGTTATACGTGAGCGGTACCATGGTGACGGCCCGCGATGCCGCGCATAGGCGCGCCCTCGAGCTAGCGAGGAAGGGCGAGAAACTGCCGGTGGACCTGGAGGGCGCTGTCCTCTACCACTGCGGCCCTGTAGTGCGCAAAGTAGGCGAGCGCTGGGAGGTAGTGGCTGCTGGCCCGACCACCAGCACGCGCATGGAGATGTTCGAGGCCGATTTCATCCGGGCCTTCGGCGTGAGGGTGGTGGTGGGCAAGGGGGGCATGGGCGCTAAGACCACGGAGGCCTGCCGCGAGTTCGGCGCTGTCTATGCCGCCTTCACGGGCGGCTGCGGTGCTCTGGCCGCTAAGGCCATGAAACGCGTTGTGCGCGTGGAATGGCTAGACCTCGGCATACCTGAGGCCCTCTGGGTCTTGGAGGTCGAGGACTTCGGCCCCCTCGTGGTAGCCATCGACACGCACGGCAACAATTTATACGAGGAGGTCAAGCGCGCCGTGGAGGATAAGAAGGCCAAGATATACGAGCGCCTCGGTATATCCTAGCGGGAGGTGAGCGGGATTGGAGGTCATAACGCACGACATGGTCATAATCGGGGCCGGCTTAGCTGGCCTGAGGGCAGCTGTTGAGGCCTCCGAGGTCTCTAAGGGCAAGCTCGATGTGGCTGTGATATCCAAGGTCCATCCCATGCGTTCCCACTCCGTCTGCGCCCAAGGTGGCACGGCTGCCGTGCTGCGGGAAGGCGACAGCTTTGACCTACATGCCTGGGACACCATTAAGGGCGCTGATTTCCTGGCCGATCAGGACGTAGTGGAGTTCTTCGTGCGCCAGGCCCCCAAGGAGATCATAAAGTTAGAGCGCTGGGGCTGTGCCTGGAGCAGGGACGAAGAAGGCCGGATAGCCCAGAGGCCCTTCGGCGGCCACAGTTTCCCGAGAGCCTGTTTCGCAGCCGATTACACGGGCAGGATGGAAGTCACGACCCTCTACGGCAGGGCGACGGCTTACGATAATATCACCTTCTACGATGAGTGGTTCGTGACGTCCCTCGTGGTAGATGGGGGCGTGGCCAGGGGCCTTACGGCCATAGAGCTCAGGACGGGCGAGATGTACGCCTTCAGGGCCAAGGCCATAGTATTCGCCACGGGCGGGATGGGGCGCGTTTACGCCTTCACCACCTTCGGCCACACGACCACAGGCGATGGCATGGCCATAGCGTACAGGGCAGGCCTGCCGTTGGCCGACATGGAGTTCATCCAGTTCCACCCCACGGGCCTAGTGCCCCAGGGCATACTGATCTCGGAGGCCGCGAGAGGCGAGGGCGGTTACCTGCTGAACGCCAAGGGGGAGCGCTTCATGAAGCGTTATGCGCCGGAGCGCATGGAACTGGCGCCCAGGGACATAGTGGCCAGGGCCGAGCAGTGGGAGATAGAAGAGGGCCGCGCCCTACAGGGCCCCTACGGCCCCTACATAGCCCTGGACCTGCGCCACCTGGGTGAGGCCAGGATAAAGGAGAGGTTGCCCCAGATACGCGAGCTCGCCATGAAGTTCGCGGGCGTGGACCCCGTGGAAGAGCCCATACCCGTGAGGCCCGTGGCTCACTACTCCATGGGCGGTATAAGGGCCGATATCAGGACCAGGGCGCCGGTCAAAGGCGTTTTCGCGGCTGGAGAGTGCGCTTGCTATGGCCTCCACGGGGCAAACAGGCTGGGCTGCAACAGCACCATAGATTGCCTAGTCTTCGGGGCCGTGGCTGGCGAGGAAGCCGCCAGGCTGGCCATGAACTCTAGCCTGCCCGAGCTGCCCAAGGAGCCCCTGGCCGAGGAGGAGAAGCGCGTCTTCGATGGCATACTCGGCAGCGAGGGAGACGAGCGCGTGCCGACGATAAGGGAGGAACTTAGGAAGACCATGCATGAGAAGGTATTCGTCTTCAGGCACGGCGATGGGCTGAAGGAGGCCCTTAAGACCATAAGGGCGCTTAAGGAGCGCTTCAAGGATATCAGGGTGGAGGACAAGAGCCGCACCTTCAACACCGCCCTGGTCCAGGCTCTAGAGCTTGATTTCATGCTCGAGGTAGCAGAAGTTATAACGGTCAGCGCCCTCGCCAGGACTGAATCGCGCGGCGCCCACTACAGGCTCGATTACCCGAAGAGAGACGATAAGAACTGGCTGAAGCACACCCTGGCCTACTACACTCTCGAGGGGCCGAGGCTGGCTTACGAGCCCGTGAGGATCACGCGCTGGAAGCCCACAGAGAGGAAATACTGACCGGACGTGAGGAGGTGGTATAGCGTGTCCGAGGTTAAGATTGTGAAGTTCGTGGTGAGGCGCTGGGACCCCGAGGGCGAGCGCTTCTTCACGAGCACCTACGAGGTGCCCGTGCGGAAGGGCATGACGCTCTTAGACGCGCTCCTCTACATCAAGGAGAACCTCGACGAGACGCTGGCCTTCCGCTACTCCTGCCGCATGGGCATCTGCGGTTCCTGCGCCGTCAGGGTGAACGGGAAACCCATGCCCGTCTGCAACGTCCAGGTACTCGACCTAGGGACTGATACGGTGGTCCTGGAGCCCCTGGCCAATTTACCGCCCATAAGGGACCTGGTGGTCGAGCTGGAACCCTTCTTCAAGCGCTTTAAGGCCATCAAGCCTTACCTGCTCAGGCCGCCGGGCGAGCCCGAGGAGGAGTTCAGGCAGGAACTCGAGGTCTTCAAGCGCTACTGGCCCCTATCGCCCTGCATATTCTGTGCCTCCTGCTTCTCCGCCTGCCCGGCCAGCATAGACGATGCCTTCCTAGGCCCGTCGGCCCTCATGACCAATTACAGGTTCATCATAGATACGCGTGACGCCGGGCTAGAGGAGCGCCTGAAGACGGTAAGCGAGACCATATGGCTCTGCACCTCCTGTGCGTCCTGCACGCTCGTCTGCCCCAAGGAGATCGATGTCTCCAACGCCATAGTAGATGAGAAATCTGTGCTTGTGGAAGAGGGGCGCGTGATCAGGCGCGTGGCCGACGTGCTCGAGGCCGCCATGACCTACCACAACCCCCTGGGCCGCCTCCAAGCCAAGAGGCTTGAGTGGGCCGAAGGGCTCGAGCCACCGATACCGCTGGCCCCCGAACTCGGCAAGGCCGAGAGGCTGTTGTTCGTCTGCTGTATGACGGCCTTTGAGACCAGGCACCAGGAGATAGCCAGGGCGGTCGCCAAGGCCTTAAGGGCCGCAGGCCTGGAGTTCGCCAACCTAGGCCATGAGGAGTGGTGCTGCGGCGACCACGTGCTCCGCATGGGCGAGAAAGGGCTCTTCGAGGAGCTAGCCGAGCATAACGCGGAGGTCTTTGAGAAATACGGCGTTGAGGAAATCCTCACCATCTCGCCCCACTGCTACTACGTGTTCAAGAACGAGGAGCCCTACAAGGGCCTAGGTCTCTCGGTCCGGCATTACACGGAAGCCCTGGCAGAAGCCCTAGAGGCCGGGAAGCTGGCTCTTAAGGACTCCCTCAAGGGCCTGAAAGTAGCTTACCATGATCCATGCTTCTTAGGCAAGCGCTCTGGCGTGTATGAGGCTCCGAGGGCCATACTGGAAGCCATACCCGGCCTGGAGCTCGTGGAATTCGAGCGCAATAGGGAGAATAGCTTCTGCTGTGGAGGGGGCGCTGGTCGCGTCTGGACAGAGGAAGCCGAGCCTGAGAAGAGGCCCTCCGTGGCCAGGCTAAGGGAGGCGCTTGAGCTGGGCGTGAACGTGGTAGCCACGGCTTGCCCGTTCTGCACCTGCATGCTCGAGGACGCTGCTAAAGTCTTGGACGTGGAGGAGAAGTTGGCCATAAAGGATATCTGTGAGCTGCTCCTCCAGGCGCTCTGAGGCTGGCTGTTTGACGGGGCGAGCGCAGGCCGCTTTTTTGCCTTCTAACGGCAGTCTGCCCAGATTACCTACGCCGGGCGATATCTCTCACTAACCATTGGCCATGAAAGCTGCTCTCCCGGGGAAGGGAAACACCGTTAAACAGAGCCTTCTCACGGGCTAGCGGGTGGCCGCGAGGTGAGCCCGCCGCTTAATGAGCTCTCCGAGCTAGCCCAAGAGATACGCTCTTACCTATGCCTCAGGACCTACATAGTGGGCGTCAAGCTCCTAAAGAGCGCTGATGAGCTACCCAGGCGCGCGCTCAGGCCCCTAAAGACCTTCGGGGTTCGCCTGCCAACCTGCAGAGCCCTTAACGTGGCTCGCACCTATGGCTGGACGATTGGGCAGGTGCTAGACGATATGTTTTGTGTCCTCGGGGCAGCCGCCTTCGGCATGATCGAGAGGCCCGATTACCTACTTGACTCGGGCTTGGTAGGCCAACACGCCAGGAATGGAGAAGCCGGGAAAACGCTCTATGAGGCTCTCAGGGCTAGATTCCTAGAGCCGGGGGCCTGCGAGGCCGTGCTCTTCATGCCCATGCACAAGTTGGCCTTGGAGCCGGACGTGGTAGTGGCCTACGGCACGCCTACGCAGGTTGCCATCTTGCTTAAGGCCATAGCCTGGTCAGGCGTGGTGCCGGAAGCGCAGTTCGTTAGTATAGCCGCTTGCTCAGCCATAACCTACGCCTTAAAGCATGGTAAGCCCACTTTCACGCTCCCCTGTGCTGGCGAAAGACTGTTAGGCTTGACGGAAGAAGGCGAGGTCTGGGCTGCTTTCGGGCCCGAACTCCTCCCCGTGGTGGCCGAGGGCGTGAGGGCGGTACGCAAGATATTCCCTTACCCGCCCATCCAGGTCCCGATAGCCGAGCCGACCGCGCCGGAATGGTATCCCATGCGCCTCGAGGACTACCGGGCCTGGCTCAGGAGACAGAGCTGAGGGCCCGCTACCCTCATAATTTTTATGCGTGCATGAACGTCAGACAACACTATCCGACATTCGGATGCGTTATCATGCGGGTAACGCTCGAGGCGGGGTTGTGACTTGAGTCCCGCGTCCTGTCTCAGGCTTGTTGGATGGAGACGAAGGCCCTACCTAAGTCCGTTATTAGCTTGATCTCGTAGACGTGGCCGGGTTTGGCCGACCAGTAGACCCTGATTTCCCACAGGTAAGCGCCCTCGGGCACCCAAGAGCGGTCTATGCGGTCCTCGCCTACCCTGTAATGCTTCTCAGGCTTAGTGGTCTTATCTATGAACCACACAGCTACCACGTGTACCGCCTCGGCGCCCGTGTTATTTACGTATATCCTCACTACGCCCGCGCCGAACTCTACGTGGTCTATCACAAGTTCTTGGGAGGCCCTCCTTAAGTCGAACTCGTTCAGCTCCCTCTGAGTCGTGATGGACCAGAAGATGACGCCCGTCATGAGAGTTATTATGATTATCACGAGGAAGACAGCCCCTGCTACAGCGCTCACGCCGCCGTAGATGCAGCGGCGGGGCCGTGTCGAGCCCGGGCCTGAGAGGGCATCACGGCGGGACAACCGCTACCACCTCGACATAGGATCCCCTGGATGAGACCACTCTCACGCGCTGAGGAGCCCCGGGCCAGAAGCCGCCCGGGGGCGAGATATCTATCCGGCCGCCCTCGCCAGGTCTCAGGTAGAGCGGGTTCGAGGAGAGAGAATTACCGCTCACATAGCTTGAGTCAGTGAGGTTCGTGCCGTTAATGTATATCGAGCTAATGGTCACGGGCACTTCCCCAAAGTTGTAGATGTAGATGCCCATGGTGCTTGTGCCGTTGAACCACACGTTCTCCACGAAAAAGCGCTCTTTCACAGCCATCTTAGAGGGGTTTGAGTAAGCGTACCAATTAGCCCAGACTAGGAGTATGGCCATAGACGTCACTACGACGCCTGTGAGTATCACATCCGATACCATGGGGCTCACGCCTGACTTGCCCCATCTGGCTGGCCTGCGCATACCGATCCCTGGGGAATCCTAGTGGAGCTTTCACTTAAGCCTAACCGCCATGTTGACTGCCCTTCCTTATGCTGAGGCCGGTGGCCGTCAGGATAACGGCTGAGAGAATCACGAGGGCGATCGCAGCCATGAGTTCTTTCCCGGCCAAGAGGGGCCTAGGCTTCACCCGCACTTCTACCACGCTTGATCTAGCCTTGTTACCTGAGTCGTCCACGGCCTCGACGAAGAACTCGAGCTTGCACTCCCTGGCCTGGCCCGGTATCTCGCACACCCAGTGGTCTCCTTGCCAGGACATCTCTAACAGCACCCAGCTGCCCCTGTCCACCCTGAAGCATACATAAGCGGCGGTGACGCGGCCATACTCGTCCTCCACGTACGCCCGGATGACCACGGGCTCGCCTACCTTTACCTCCGGCTTGACCTCAATACGCCGGATCACCGGCGGCGTGGTGTCGAATACCACTACCTTGCTCTCATCGCCGGCCCCAAGCTCCACGGAGAACTCGGACACCCTATCCCTGAGGGTAACGCGGACCTTATACTTTAACGGCGGGAGATCCTCGAACTTAGCGCGGCCGCTTGGGCCGGTGGTGGAGGAGAGCGCCACGCCCTCGATACCCATGGGGTGCACAGTGACCTTGGCCCCCTCTATGGCGCGGCCCCTGTCGTTCACCACTCTTATCGTCAAGTCGTACAGGGCACACACCACTTCCACGGTCAGATCCTCATCGAGCTGCACGCGGGCCGAGGCGACCTCAACCCCCCACTTGTAGGCGCGTACCGTGTAATTCCCCTCGTAGAGCTTGAACGATACCCAGCCGCTCTCGCCTGTCGAGGTCTCGGAGATCAAGGAATCGCTCTCGTAGATGCGGATTAAGACGCCGCTGACGCTGGCCCCATCGGGGCTTACGCAGTGTAGCTTGAGCGTCCATCGGTTAGCTAGCTCGATCACGAAGAACTTCTCATACCTTATGTCTATGCGCTCGGCCATCGTAAATGCGCCGTAGACCGCCTCGATGGTATAGAACGCGTAGAGGTCCACATGATCGGCTCGCCACACCGCGTAGGGCAGCGTCATCTGGGCGAGACCACTAGAGTTGGTCACGCTGGCCGCGACGAGCGTGCCATTGTAGTAGGCCCGGATGGAGGCGCCCTTAACGGGCTCCCCCCGCAGGAGGACCTTCACATAGACGGTCGTTGAGAAGTTGGCCGAGGCGTTCTCGGCCACGGATACGTAGCTGACTGAGCTATCCACCATCAGCGCCTGGGAACTCCCGCAGCACGTCAAATTGGCCATGCCGCACCTCACGGCGGTGAGCGAGGCATTATCATATAGCTCCACGGCCCAGAGGCCGGATATCGAGATATTAGCTTGCGAGGAGCCGTAGAACTTCAAGCACATAGGTATCCGCGCGCGGTAGCCGACCAACATGGCCGCGTCGAAGAAGCTCATATTCATCTTGGCGTCGCTGAGCAATTGAGAGGAGGAGAGCACTATCTCGCCACTGTTCCGGACGGTTATGTTGTACTTGTAGTCCTCGTAGGATTGGCTCACGAATAACGTGGCGTTCTCTAACACGAGCCTTCCGCCATCAATGATTATGTCCCCGCTGTGCATTACTATGGCATTTTCTATTCTGAGTTCTTCTCCCGGGCCTATTATCAGCTCTTGCCCGTCTTGGTTAGCCGGGCTAGCTCCCGTTAGCCTGAGTGGGGCCGGGGTCAGGACTAGGCCCCTGCAGCACGGCAGGAAGAGCAAGGAAAATAGGAGCAGCGGGAGGGCAAGGGCCTCAAGACGCCTCAAGCCCGCTCCCTTCTCAGCTTCACCTCAAGCCAGTACTTTAATGACTCACCTACGTACGTCACCGCGAGAGCTGGGCCAGACATTCTTGGGCTAGAATATGCCCGGCCCAACGTGTATTCGCCAGCTTCCTCTGCGCCTAAGGTAGCGCTGGGCTCGGGGCTCACGTAGTTTCTGTACCTGTACTCTAGGCGCCAGTAGTGGATGGCGGGCGTCGCGTTGCCGTAGAAGCTACTCAGGCGGACCCTTAGCCTTACGAAGAAGCCTTCCCTGGCGGCCGGCGGCACATTAGTCAGGTCCACGGGGCCGCTGGTGAAACCCTCCCTGTTTCCTGGCAGCATGTCATCAGGTATCAGCGTCCACATCCCGGTGCGGTTCCACTCGACTTGGTACCTCACGCCCGTGCCGGAGGGCTGCTCGTGCTGCCAGTAGAAACTCACGAGACCTACTAGCTTCCTGCTGCTGTTGGTCGGTGTGAAGATGGAGACGAGACTGCCCGAGGCCCTGTAACCGCCCCACTCTATGTCGTCCAGCCAGCCGCAGTCCTCCTCCCTCGGGGCCTCCCTCATCCTGACGTACCTCCACTCGACCACGTGGAGGCCAGCCGGCAGCGAGTAGGTCTCCTTTCGCCAGTTCTTCTTGCCGTCGATGAAGTATGCCAATTCATCGTCTACCCTGAACTCGAGCCTGTTCTCCTTCACGCTATCGATCTTCCACCAGAAAGTGATGGTGCAAGGCCCTTTTATGGTCCTCTTAAGATAGCTGTAATGGCCTACCTCTACCAGCCCACTCCTTATGCACCAGTGCCCGCTATGAGCGTCCTCATCATCCGTGATGTACCAGCCCGCACCCTCGGGCCCTGTCTCCCAGCCTTCTAGGCCTCCGTTATACATGGTGATGTTGTCCAGCCAGCCGCAGTCCTCGCCCTTGGAACCATGCTCATCCTTGATGTACCTCCACTCGACCACGTGATCACCTGGCGTCAGCGAGTAGATTTCTTTCTGCCATTCTTTTACCTTGCCGCTTATAGAGAACACTACCTCGCCATCCACCATGAACACCAGGCGGTCCTTGTTCTTCTCGGAATCTACTTTCCACCAGAACACTATTGTGGCTGGCCCGGTAATGTTTTTCCTCAGGTAAACGTACTGGCCATCTCCTACAGGCCCGCTCCTGAGACACCAATTGCCCTCGTAAGCCACGTTATCATCGTTTACCGTGGCGTTCACCGGGTACCAATAAACACCCACCAACTGCGTTTGGTCAGAAGGCGTGGGAGGAGTTGGAGGCTGCCCCGGGGGTGGCGGAGGCGGTGGCGGGGGAGAGCTCCTCCAATCCACCGCGCCCGTCTCCCAGCCCGAGAGTCCATCATTGGTGATGACCACGTCGTCTAAATACCCGTGACCCTTCTTGCCCTCGTAACGCCACTCCAGCACGAACACGCCCTCTGGCACGTAGTAGGTCTCTAACTCCCAACGGTTCTTCTTCTTGAGCTCGAGGATCACCGTGTCATTCACGAGGAAGTAGAGCTCGCCCTTCTTCTCGTCCTTCATCCACCAAAACATCACGGTGGCCGGCCCATTGACCGTCTTCCTGATGTAGCTGTACTGTACCTTCTTGCTCACCTCGCCGCTACGGGCGCACCAGCTACCGTGTGGCGCTTCAACTTCATCCGTGGCAGTCCAACCGGCTCCCTCGGGCCCTGTCTCCCAGCCAGCGATATTGCCGTCCTCGAAGCTGTCCCTGAGGACGACCGTGCCCCTGTCCTCAAAACCATCGTGGAACGCGATAGCGCCTCTGTCCTCGAAGTCTTCGCCGCCACTCACTAGAACTATTTCCTCGCCTTCTACCACCACGCCCACTGACGCAGCCCAATCCACATGGGACCAACCGCCCGCTCCGTCCTCAAAGGTATCTAGCGGGAATACAGCCCCGAAATTGCTCAGACTTCTGGCGTCGGGGTTCCCATAATACATGTATATGATCTCCTCCGAGTTGGCGGGCAGGAAGGGGACCAATACCCATATCCTCGTGGCTGTCGTGTTAATGGTGCCAGGCTCCACCCAGTAAGCCAAGAGGCGGCCATCCGCGTCTGTGAACCTGATGTCTCCGCCGTCCGGCCTCATCTTACCCTGCTCTATGAGGCTCTGGGTATCCACGACCACTAAGACTTGGTAATTATAGAGATCTTGGCCAGACCTCTCTCTGATGATTACCTCGCGCCTATAAGCCCAGGCGGAGAGGGGGACGGGGGACGCGCCAGCCACGAAAATGCTATAATAGGAGAAGCCCGAGTTCGCGACAACTTCTATCTTATAACCCTCGCCAGCTTCCCAATTATAATAGGCCTTTATCTCGATCACATCGCCTGGCTCAAGGGAGACTGGCAGGGGCTCAGCCTTAACGCTCTCGCCATTTATTAAAACGGCTACTATAGTCGCATTAATAGGACCTATATTCCATACAGTTATAGTGATGATCTTATTACCGTCTTCTTCCCCAAAACTGGCATCTATCACTTTAACCTGAACCATGTAAGATTTAGAAGATAACCTAGCCCAGCTCGATGAGTAAGCGTAGATGATGGCGATAGCTATTGTTGCTATCATCAGAAGTACCAAGGCCCCTACCAGGGGTGAAGTTGCTTTCCTCTGCATCTCTCTTTCTTGAGTTGTTATTCAGTAAAGTATTTAAGTCTTCGCTATGCGTATGCACCATTGAGCGTGCCAGAGGCGGAGGCTAAACAAGGCACATAATGCCTAAACACTAGCGCATGATAAACTCGAAATGGTAAGGCTTTTATAACTCTCTAACGTGACTCGCGGATGAGGGGAAAGAATGGTCAGAAGGATGCGCAGAGCAGTTAAGGGCGTATCGCCAGTACTAGCGACAATGATACTCATCGTCATAGCGGTCGTGTCTGGCCTAATAATATACGCGTGGATCATGGGCTGGGTAGGAGGCCAGAAAGCTAGGTCCGTAGCCTTAGGCGTACGGGTAATCAGAGTAGACGAAGATACTTATAACGTAGAGATAAAGAATACGGGCGGAGTGTCCGTTACTATAACAAAGGTTACGGTAACAGATCCGGATGAAGACGTACATATAAACACAACATCTATTACGCTCGCTGTTGGTGAAGTCACGACATTTGAAACAGTACCAAAAACAGGAAACGAATGCACGGAAACCGTTGGAACAGAGGTTACTGTCACGGTCACGACTAGCGAAGCAGGTGACCTCACTTATAAGGCAGTAGTCGAATAAGCCCTGACCACACTCCCTCTTTTTCTTTTACGTCCTAATTAAAGACCTGATCTCAGGGAGTAGTGGCTGCCCTTTTGACAAGATCCTCTATCAATTTGGCATATGGATGATCCCGTTTTAATCTCACAATCCTCGGTCGCCCTCTCTTATTCTGCAGTCTATAATCTATTAATAGGCCCATGGCCTTTAACTCAGCTAAAACTTTATAAACAGTTTTCCTATTTACATTAGCAATCTTAGCTAGACTAGATATAGAAATACCACTCGGTTTTTCAATTAACACCTTCACAATCATTACTCTTTGAGGACTTATTACAGTGGCGGCTATCCGCTCTTGAGCCTCCAACGGCAGAGCACGAAATCGTGCCAGTACACTGTCTTCGTCTCTAATCATCCCGCTCTTGAGATGTTATAAAACGTGGCTCATAAATTTTGTATAGGGGGGAGCATCCCCTGGTTAGGAGATTCATAACAGGGTGGGTGTTAGACGGGGTGTTAGGGGGGCTGTTACGAGGGGTGTTAGACAGGCTGTTAAAAAGAGCGTTCAGGAGAACGTTATGAAGCGTGTTCGAAGGCGTGTTAGGGCTTGTAACACAGCTTATAACACGACTTATAACCATGGTTTATAACATGCTGCGTTACAGGCTAAGTGACTCCTAACTGGTTGAGGCTAAAAGCTTTCTTCGCGGAGAGTTCTATAACCACGATGGGGTTCGCCTCCACAATGTCGTAGAATGGCGTCCTGCCTCCTAGCAAGCGTGGTCAACTACGTGTTCACGCTTAACTATCTCGTCATCCCAAAGCAGGTGGGCAAGTCGGGTGAAAGTGAACATATGCCCGTCAGTGCCCTAGCCCGGACAGGAACTTTCTCACCACGTAGTTGGCCGTTGAGGCATCTTG
>CAZWYW010000017.1:0-28029 GCA_964638535.1 uncultured Candidatus Bathyarchaeia archaeon
CCAGGCACGCGGACGTCTTGGTCGTGACGGGGCCCGTGACTCGCGAGTCACGGCCCAGGCTGCTGCGTATCTACGAGCAGATGCCTGAGCCTAAGCTGGTCATGGCCGTGGGGGCCTGCGCCATAAGCGGGGGCGTCTTCGCCGGTTGCTACAACGTCTGTGGCGGGGCCTACAACGTGCTGCCTAAGGTAGATGTGCTGGTACCGGGCTGCCCCCCGAAGCCCGAGGCCATAATAGACGGGTTGGTGAAGCTTCTGAGCATGGTGAGGAAGATGAGGAGGGGCTGACCATGGTGATGTGGGACCTCTTAGCCATGCTCATCTTCCCTGGCTACCTCTTCTTGATAGGGTTCTCCTTCTTCCTAGAATGGCTGGACAGGAAGGTGCTGGCCAGGGTCCAGGACCGTTATGGCCCTCTGATGGTAGGGCCGGCGGGCATCCTCCAGCCGATAGCGGATTTCCTTAAGCTCCTCTCTAAGGAGGACATCGTGCCGAGGGGCGCCAACAGGGTAGTGCTCACGGCCGCCCCCATCTTCATGGTGGCCCTGCCCTTAGTGGCCCTGACATTCGTGCCCATGGACGGCCGGGGCGCTCTCCTGAGCTTTGAGGGTAGCCTCATAGCGGTTCTCTTCATCCTCGTCCTCACAGCCCTCCTCATCTTCCTCACCGGCTGGGCCAGCGCTAACATCTTCGCGGCCGAGGGCGCTATGAGGTCCGTCCTGCAAATGTTGAGTTATGAGATACCCCTAGCCTTCACGGCCATCTGCCCAGCCCTCATGGCCGGGAGCTTGAACATAAGCGCCATCTACCAACGGCAGGCCCAAGTGGGAAAGCCCTTCATCGCTGCCCTGCCGCCCCTCGGGGCCCTGTCGTTCGTCGTATTCCTTATCTGCGCCTTGGCCGAGCTAGAGCGCGTGCCCTTCGATGCCCCAGAGGCCGAGACGGAGATAGTGGCCGGCTGGATGACGGAGCTCACGGGCCGCAGGCTAGCGCTCGTCAAGCTGGGCAGGGACCTCGATTTCCTCCTCATGGCCAGCCTCATGGCCAGCCTCTACCTGGGCGACCCCATCACGCCGAGCTTACCCTGGCTGGCACCCCTAGCCTTCCTAGCCAAGGTCCTGGCCTGCGCCGCCCTCATGTCGTTTATCAGGGGCCTCATGGCCAGGCTCAGGATAGATCAAACGCTCCGGGTATTCTGGACCTATATGATACCGTTATCCGTGGGGGTCTTGCTGGCCACTAAGCTGGCCCTCACGCTCTTCCCTCTTTGACAACAGCAGAGGCCTGAAGTCGAGCACTAGGTCATGTGGGTCGTGTGCTGCCATGCTGAACACCTTGGTGGGCTTTATAGCGCCCCTGGGGCAGCTCTCAGCACACTGATAACAGAAGATACACCTAGATAGGTCGAAGACCGGGACCTTCCTGGGTTTCTTCCCCTTATCTGGGGAGGCCAGCGTCAGTGTCATCATGGTGATAGCCCCGGTTGGGCAATCGCGGGCACAGAGGCCGCAGCCGACGCACTTATTGATATCTAGCCAGTGGCGCCCCCTGAAGCCCTCAGGCACTTTCACTTCGACCTCAGGGTAGCGGATCGTGGCCGGCCTCCCGACCAATGCCCTGACTAGCGTCTTAAGAGCGTCCCTGATGATGGCGGGCAAGAGCTTTACCATGCCCTAGCTCCCCTCCTGGCCTGCTTGCCTAGCTCATCTAGGTAGCAAGACCACGAGCGGCCCGTGTTCACGTCCACGAACACAGCCCTGTCGGTGCAGGAGAAACACGGGTCTATGCTGGCTAACGTGACCGGTATGTCAGCCACGTAGACGCCCTCGAGCATCTTGCGTAGGGGGGCCAAGTTAGTGAAGGTGGGCGTGCGTATCTTCAACCTGGCGGGCTTATCGGAGCCATCGGAGCGCATGTAGTAGAGGAGTTCGCCCCTCGGTGCCTCTATCGTGCAGACGGCCTCATTCGGCTTCACGCGCCTCGGCGCCCTAGCCTTAACCGGCCCTCCTGGCAGCTTCTCCAGAGCCTCCTCGATCACGTCCACGCTGACCAGGCACTCCTTGAGCCGGACCATGTATCGGGCCCAATCATCGCCTTCCTTCATGACCACCGGCTCGAAGCTGGCTAGCTCGCTGTAAGCCGCGTAGGGGTCATCAGCTCTCACGTCGAAGCCCACGCCGGAGGCACGCAGCGTCGGGCCAGTGGCGCACAGGGCTACCGCATCTTGCTGCGCCAGGAGGCCTATACCCTCCGTTCTGACCAGAATGGTCGGGTCCGATTCGAATACCTCTAGGTAATGCTCGAGTCGCCCCCTGAGCTCGCGTAAGCGGTCCTTCATCTTCTCGGCTAACTCAGGCGTTATATCGCGGCTCACGCCCCCTATGCGGTTGAAGGAACTCACCACCCTGTTGCCCGTGAGCATCTCCATGAGGTCCATAACGGCTTCCCTATCGCGCCAGATGTACATGAAGAGCGTGGAGAAGCCCATCTCTTCTGCTGCCACGCCCAAGAGAAGCATGTGGCTATGGAGCCTGTTCAGCTCGGCCGCTACCACACGTAGGTATTGTGCTCTGGGCGGCACCTCGAGGCCCAAGAGCTCCTCGACTGTTAAGCAGTAGCAAAGGCTGTGGGCCACGTTGCAGATACCGCACACGCGCTCGCAGAGGTAGAGGTCCTGAATATACGTCCTGTGCTCAGCTGCCTCTTCTATACCCCTGTGGGCGTAGCCGATGCGTATGTCCACGCCCACCACAACCTCGCCATCTACCTTGAACACGAAACGCTCTGGCTCGTGTAGCGCCGGGTGTTGGGGGCCTATGATGAGCGTGAGATAAGGGCCTGACTCAGCCGTGATCACGGGCTGGAGCACGGGCTTAGTCTCGGTTGGCCTGAGTGTGCGAGCTTCTACTTCCTTCCTCAACGGGTGGAAGCCCTCGGGTGCGTCGTCGGGTAAGAGGAGGCGCCTTAAGTCGGGATGGTCCTTGAAGATGATGC
The DNA here is from genome assembly GCA_964638535.1 of uncultured Candidatus Bathyarchaeia archaeon. Lineage (GTDB taxonomy): Archaea > Thermoproteota > Bathyarchaeia > EX4484-135 > EX4484-135 > EX4484-135. The sequence goes on from CAZWYW010000017.1 coordinate 2,994, forward strand.
CAAGCATATCGTATACCTCACGCTCGTGGAGATCTGCGCCAGGGATGATACGTGTGATGCTCTCGACCACGGGTTCCTCCTTAGGCACCTCCATGCGGAGCGTGAGGATAGAGCCCCCCAGGCGTAGGTGGTAGAGCACGGCTAAGCGCTCGCCCAGGTCCATGCCGGTGATGGCCGAGAGCCGGAGGCTCGGGAAAGCGGCCTTGAGGGCCTTGATAGCTGCCATGTGACGGCCCGTGACTACGCTGACGTCAGCCCTACGTGGCCCTCGCACCTCACGCGCCAATAAGCTATCGCCTAGCTCGCGCTCTAAGAGCTCTAAGCTCGTGACCAATTCCTCAGAGCACCCAGGCCCTTCCTCCCCCACGCTTGGCCCGCCCGTGCCTCTCGTAAGCACCGACCTCGCGCCAGAGCTTGACGCCGCTGGTTAAATAAGGCTTAAATGGCCAAGAGGGCGGTCGCGGCCACTGCCCTAAGCCTTAACCATTGGGCACGAAGCTGTGCTGAGCGAGGGGACCTCGGCGTTTGACGCACACCGCGGAGCTCCTGAGGTCAAGGTTCGCGGGTAGCCTGCTGGGGACCGGTATAGGCGATTCACTAGGTGCCGGCGTCTGGGGGCTGGCTGGCCGTGGCCGCGAGCTCTCCCCGTTCTACACAGATGACACCCACATGATGATTGGTGTAGCCGAGTCGCTGATAGCCTGCCGCGGCCTGAACGGGCACCACATGCTGCGAGTGCTGGCCGAGAACTGGGCACGCGAGCCTTGGCGCGGTTACGGCCCTGGCCCTCCCAGGATATTCGCGGCTCTGAGGCGCGGCGAGGACCCTGCCTTGGTCGCGAGGTCGCTCTACCCCGGCGGCTCCTTTGGCAACGGGGCGGCCATGAGGATAGCGCCTCTAGCTTGCTTCTATTATGATGTTGACCCGAGCGAGCTGAGGCGCCTAGCTTATGAGGCCAGCGAGATAACGCACACCCACCCCCTCGGCAAGGAGGGCGCGGCCCTACAGGCCTATGCCATAGCGCTCGCCATCAGGACGCCGCCAGGCCACTTAGACCGTGAGGCCTTTTTAGAGGCCCTAGAGGCCTTCGCTGAGCACGACATATATAGGCGCAAGCTCGCGGCCGCGAGACACCTCTTGGCCCAGCAAGCCGATAAGCGCTTGGTCGTGAGGACACTCGGCAATAGTGTGGAGGCTTTCAACTCCGTGCCCACTGCCATTTACGCTTTCGCGGCCACGGGGAGTTTTGAGGAAGCGGTCCGTTATGCCGTGAGTCTCGGCGGCGATACGGACACCATAGGGGCCATGGCAGGCGCTATAACTGGCGCCTATTATGGCCGTGAGGCCATACCGGGCAGGTGGTTGGCCGAGTTAGAAGACAGGAAGTATATAGAGCAGTTGGCCGTGAGGCTCTGGGAGATTAAGATTCACGACCGCCTAGAAACGGGCTAGGACAAGATTTTACGCGTTGTGTGCTCACGCGCTACCTTAGGCCAGGCCCTCCTGGGCCAGGACCTCGCGCACCAGGGAGCGCTGGACGGCTAACCTTATCTTCTTCGTTCTGCCGTAGCGGCCCATGTTCACGAGCTGTGCGTTAAGGAGGCCCATCATATCCAGCTCGTTTATAATGCTGCTCACGCGCCTCTGTGTGAGAGGGTTGAGGCCCAGGCGCCCGCAGAGGGCCGAGTAAGCAGCGTATATCTCGCCCGTTATAGCAGAGCTGGCCCGTTTGGTCAACTCGTAGACAGCCAGGAGGACAAGCTTGGCGTGGAGGGGGAGGCCTCTCACGGCTTCGACGGTTCTGTCATGCTCTATGCGCTTCTGGGCCATGCGAACGTGCTCGGGCCTGACCTGCCGGGCTCCCTCACGCTCGGCTATCTCGCCTGCCACGCGTAGGAGGTCCAGCGCCCTACGGGCATCACCGTGCTCCTGGGCCGAGAGGGCAGCGCAGAGGCTTATCACGGCCTCCGAGATGGCTCCCTCCACGAAAGCTAGCTTGGCCCTCTCCCAGAGGATATCGCGGAGCTGGGCCGCGTCATAAGGCCTGAAGACCATTTCCTCCTCGCTGAGGGAGCTGAGGACACGGGGGTCTAATGCGTCCTTGAAGGTCAGGTCGTTTGATATACCGATGAGGCATATCTTAGAGCCATTTAGCTCTGGGTTGAGGCGTGTGAGTTCGTAGAGGAGCGCATCGCCATGTGCTTTCACGAGCACGTCAACTTCATCGAGCATGGCTATAAATGTGATCTCGCGGCCAAATAGGGCTTTCTTAAAGCGCTCTAGGACCTCGGCCTTGGCCAGGCCGGTGAAGGGCACTTTGACGCCCAGGGAAGCGCACAAGGCCGCGAGGACACGGTATTCGGTGCCGGCCATGCGGCAATTCACGTAGCAAGCCACCACGGGCGCCCCTACCTGCCTGGCCTTGGCCGTGAGCCTATCGAGCACGTAACGTGCCACCGCTGTCTTGCCCGTGCCGGTCATGCCGTAGATGAAGACGTTCGAGCACTTCTGGCCCCTGAGGGCGGGCGCGAGGATCGCAGCCAAGGTCTGTATTTCGTCCTCCCTGTGAGGCAGCCTATCGGGTACGTAATCGTGCCTGAGCACATCCCTGTTCTTGAATATCGGGCTCCCGTTGAGGAAGCGCTCGAAGACCTCGTCCACCGTATCGGGCACCGGGGGCGTCGAACTAGCTCGAACCACTTTCCACGCTCCCACCCCTTCATTTCCACTGGAGCACCTGCCCGAAGACAAGAACCAGCTTGGTTCCTTGAGTTCTGCCAAGGAACAGCCCCCTCCCTGCGCCTGAGAGGAGATACTGACTCCTCTTAAGGAGTGCTGTCTAAACTCCTAGACTGACCTCCTGATCCGAGGACCCATAGGCCCTATGGCTTGCAGCCAAGCCGCTTGGTCGCGAATCTACGCCTCCAGTGGAAACAGGGGGGTGGGCGAGCTCACGGCCAGGCTTGTATCCCTCAAGGCAAGAGCTGTGGAGAGCTGTGAAGCTACCTGTAATTGGCCTTGGGGTAGCCGCGACCCCTTCCCTTCCACTGCAGGGGCTACCTTCACCATGCGCTTCACCCTCCATTTGCGACCTCGATTTAATAGTGAAACCCGTGAAGACCGGAGTGCTGGAGAAAAGCGCTCTTTGGTCGCGACCGCGCGATTTCTAAGGCTCTAACTTCACAACCTTCACAGCAAGACTTTAGGGCCTGTGAAGCTGTAGAGGTGGGCGGAAGGCCTACCCATGCCGCCCAGGAAGCTTAAGATAGAGCTCCAGGATTGGGAAGGCACTAGGTACGTGCTGACTGTGGAAGGCCGGCTGACGCGGGAGAAGATAACGGCCCTCCTGGAGCTAGTGGAGCGCCTGGGCGGTGTCTCGGAGGAAGAACTCGTCTTCAGGCCGACCCCGGACGAGATGACTCTCTACGAGCGCCTCCAGCTTATCATAGAGCGCTACTTCCCGGCCACCTGGTTCACCAGCCGCGAGGTCAAGGAGGTCTACGAGCAGGAGTTCGGGGAGCCCGTGAAGCTCAGCACGGTCAGCACTTACCTGGCCAGGATGGCCGAGAGAGGCCTCTTGGTCCGGGCAGGCCCAGCTTCCGCCAGGCGCTACAGGCTCAGGGCCGAACTCGCACCGCCAGTACCCAACTCGCGCTTCTGATAAGCCCCTTGGTGCTTCGTGAAGCTCACTGTATATAGGGGACTAGCTCACGGCCAAACAGCTTGGCCGTGAACCTCACGCTAGCTACACGGTCGTAATTCCGGGTAATGCCCAATAATGCGGCATCTAGGAGAGTTCGCGGTCAAGGCCCGTGCTAGTAGCTATTATATATGGCCTAGACCCACGGCCGAGCAATCTGGCCTCCCTTTTTCTGGCGATAACTATAAGCCCATTTGGCCGCGAGCTTAGAGGTGCGAGGTGCGAGCTTGGCCTCAGCGCATCCATACATACCCAACTCGGCCGAGGATTCTAAACGCGTCCTCCTCAGGGCTCTGGGAATCTCGAGCCCGGAGGAGCTTTACGCGGATATCCCTGAGGCCGTGAGGCTCAAGAGGCGCCTAAAGGTGCCGGGTCCCCTGCCGGAGCAGGAGATCCTCAGACGCATCAGGGAGAAGCTCTCGGGCGTGAGAACGGCCCTAGATATGCCTGTCTTCTTGGGCGCCGGCTGTTGGCCCCACCATGTCCCGGCCGCTGTGGACTTCATAGTGTCCCGGACGGAGTTCCTCACGGCCTACACGCCCTACCAGCCCGAGGTAAGCCAGGGCATGCTCCAGGCCCTCTGGGAATACCAGAGCCTCATATGCGAGCTCACGGCCATGGACGTGGCTAACTGCTCGCTCTACGATTGGGCCTCGGCGCTTGGCGAGGCCGCCAGGATGGCCGCGAGAGTGACCAAGCGCTCGCGCGTGTTAGTGCCAAAAATAATCCATCCCGAGAGGCTTGCGGCCCTCAGGGCTTATGCTGAACCAGCTGGCATCCGGGTGGAGCTCGTGCCTTACGAGCGTGGGACGGGCCGGCTCGACTTAGAGGCCCTGAAGGCCAAGATGGGGCCAGATATTGCGGCCGTCTACGTGGAGCAGCCCTCTTACCTGGGCTTCTTGGAGACGCGCGTGAAGGCCATAGGGGAGATAGCTCACGACCACGGCGCCCTCTACATAGTGGGCGTGGACCCCATATCGCTGGGCATCCTCGAGGCCCCCGGCAATTACGGGGCCGATATCGTGGTGGGGGAGGGGCAGCCGCTCGGGAACCACATGAACTTCGGCGGCCCCCTCCTGGGCATCATGGCCTGCCGGGGGGACAGACGCCTCATCTGGCAAATGCCCGGGCGCATCATAGGTCTGACGGTGGACGCCGAGGGCCGGAAGGCCTTCTGCATGGCCCTCCAGGCCAGGGAGCAGCACATAAGGCGTGAGAAGGCATCAAGCAACATCTGCACGAACGAGGCTCTCTGTGCTGTCGCGGCCGCTGCTTACCTGGCCCTCTTAGGCCCGAAAGGCCTCCGTGAGCTCTGCGAAACCATCCTCTACTGCTCCCATTATGCCATGAGGGAGCTGGACCGCCTCCCGGGCGTCAAGGCGCCCTTCTTCGAGGCGCCACACTTCAAGGAGTTCGTGGTTAATTTTGACGGCACGGGGCTCGCGGCCAAGGAGATACATGACCGTCTCCTCGAGGCCGGTATCCACGGCGGCAAGTTGCTCATGGCCGAGTTCCCGGAGCTAGGCCAATCGGCCCTCTACTGCGTCACGGAACTCCACACCAAGGCCGATATCGACCGCTTGGTCGCGAGCCTGAGGGCCATAGTAGGGGGGTGAGGGCGCCATGCTTGGCCGTGAGCCCGGCTTCAGGCAGGCGAGGTGGGACGAGCCCATAATCTTCGAGCTAGGAGGGCTTGGGAGGCGCGGCTACCTGCCCCCAAGGCCCGAGCCCGAGTTGGCCGAGAGCCTGGGGCCCGTGGAATCACTCTTGCCCCCCGAGCTGGTACGCAAGGAACCGCCTAAGCTGCCCGAGCTATCCGAGCCAGAGGTCGTGAGGCATTTCACGCGCTTATCGCAGATGAACTACTGCGTGGACCTGGGCCTCTACCCGCTCGGCAGCTGCACCATGAAATACAACCCCAAGCTCTGCGACCAAGTGGCCAGCCTACCCCAGGTCCAGTGGGCCCACCCCTATCAAGACGAGCGCACCGTCCAGGGCCTCCTGGCTATCCTATACGAGCTCCAGCGCTGGTTAGCCGAGATAACCGGCACCCACGAGGTCTCGCTCCTACCCTCAGCTGGCGCGCATGGGGAGTTCCTGGGCTGCCTCATCATACGCGCCTACCACAAGCAGCGCGGCGAGTTGGCTGAGAGGCGTGAGATGATAGTGCCTGATAGCGCTCACGGCACTAACCCCGCCAGCGCGGCTATGGCGGGCTTCAAGGTCATAACGATCCCCTCGGGGCCAGATGGTTGTGTTGACTTAGAGGCTCTGAAAGCCGTGGTCTCGCGCCGGACAGCTGGTCTCATGCTCACGAACCCTAACACGCTCGGCATCTTCGAGGCGCAGATACAGGAGATAGCGGAGATAATACATGATGCCGGCGGTCTCCTATATTACGACGGCGCCAACCTAAACGCCATCCTGGGCAAGGCCAGGCCCGGCGATATGGGCTTCGATATCATCCACATAAACCTCCACAAGACATTTGCCACCCCGCATGGCGGCGGTGGCCCCGGTGCCGGTCCCGTGGGCGTGGTGGAAGAGCTAGAGCCATTCCTGCCCGTCCCCCGCATAGCTTATGATGGCAAGCGCTATTACCTGGACTGGGATAAGCCTCTGGCGGTCGCGAAGATAAGGTCCTTTCTCGGCAACGTGGCGGTCCTCGTCCGCGCATACGCCTACATCCTTGCCATGGGCCCTGAGGGCCTGGAGCAGGTGGCTGAGATATCCGTCCTCAACTCGAACTACCTGTTGAGGAAGTTGGCCGAGCTAGAGGGCATCGAACTTCCACAAGAGCCGGATAGGCCACGGAAGCACGAGTTTGTGGTTAGTCTAAAGCCCCTGGAGCGCTCTAAGGGCGTCAGAGCCTTAAACGTGGCCAAGCGCCTGCTAGACCACGGCCTCCACGCGCCCACCATCTACTTCCCACCCATAGTGGAAGAAGCCTTCATGGTGGAGCCCACCGAGACCTACGAGGTCGAGGAGCTAGACCGCTTTGCCGGGGCCATGAAGGCTATCCTGGCCGAGGCAAAAGAGGAGCCAGAACGCGTCCTGAGCGCGCCTTATAATACGGCCGTGAGACGCGTGGACGAGGTGAGGGCCTCCCACCCGAAGACCATGGCTCTCAGCTGGCGTATGTTAAGGGCGCGGGCGGGTGAGTGAAGCAAGTATTAAGTCAGGGATTGATTGTGAGTAACGCCCTTTTTATGGCTTGCCTCTTCCTCACCATCATACGGCTTATTAAGCTAATCGCCTCAAGAGCTGTGTGGGAACCGTGGGGGCCGAGGAACTCGAGAAAGCGGTCAGGGAGGTCGTGGGCAAGCTCATAGATCCCGAGACGGGCCTGACGTTCGACGAGATGGGCATTATCCGGGACGTCAAGGTCAAGGGCGCCTCAGTCGAGGTGGTCTTCAGGCCTACTAGCCCCTTCTGCCCCATCGCGCTCAGACTGGGCCTGGATATTCGGCGGGCTGTGGAGGCCATAGAGGGCGTGGAATCCGTGCGCATTATATGCGTGGACCACATGATGGCTGACGCCATAAACCGCATTATAAATAGGGAGCGCAAGTGAGAAATAGGAGCCCTTTTATGCCGCGGCCGCCAAGCATTCCTTGGCCGATGAGGAATACCAAGCCGCCTGAGCGGTGAGGAGGAGCCTGGGGTATCCGAGGCTGCGCACGTCGGCTCACCTCGCTGTTGGCTCCTTCTTGGACAAGGTGATCTCTATCCTTGGGACGCCCCGCTCCCTCCCCTCGGCCGGGAGCACATCCTCATCTATGGCTACATGACAATCACAACCTATGGCCTTCACGGCCCTCACGGCCACGGCGATGGCCTTCAGTATGAAACGCCCCCTGGCCACCACCTTGACCGCGCGCGTGTCGGCCAGGCAGGTGATGACCTTAGCCAAGTAGATCGCTGCTGGTTTCCTGCCCACATATACTATAAATGCCTCGCCCGAGGCCATGGTATTGAAACGCGTTACCCCCATCTGCTTAAAACTTATCGGAACTATGTTCCTTGAGGTATACCGCGCGGCATGGGTATAAGCGGGCTTAAGTCCAGCTCGAAGGCTGCCACGGGGTTCTCCAGCCCGAAGTTCACGATCACCTCAGGGTGAATCTCGCCTATCACGCCTATCGGCTGGCCAGCCAAGAGGACCTCGGCCACGCGGCCGGGCAGGAAGCTCGGGTGCTCAGCGGCTCTCACGCCCCAATCAAGCACGCCCAGGCCTCGCATGAGCGCGTCCAGGCAGCCCTTGATCTCCGCGTAGCCGGCCCGCGAGTGAGCTATCATGGCGGCCAGATGGAGCTCCCGCCTCGCACGTGTCTCGGTCTCCTCGGCCCTTACGACCACATCGCCTACCTCGAAGAGCTTCTGGGGATACCGTTCCTTGATATTCACGGCCAAGTTGGCCATGAGGCCCGGCAGGAGGAGCTCCCTTAGCATGCTGTATTCGGCCGACACTGGGTTAGCGAGCTTCACGGGCTCGCCGGGCGGGAGGCGCATGAGCTCGTAGTGGACGCGCTCGTTTGTGAGGACGAAGTTCATGACCTCAGTGAAGCCCATGCCGATCATTATGAGCCGCACGCGGTCCGCTAGCTCGGCGGCGGGATGGGGCTGGCCTGAGCGCGGGCTGGGTGGGCGGCGGGGCTCGAGCCTGAAGTAGCCGTAACCTACGGCCACTTCCTCGACCAGGTCCACCTCGTGCATGATATCGGTCCTGTAGGGCGGCACGAGCACCTTGAGGAGGCCGGGTCCCATGGGCTCAGCGTCTAAACGGCAGCGCCTCAGGCATTCTATGACCTCTTGCTCGCTGAGCTCGAGCCCTATGAGCTTGTTCGCGTAATCCACGCGTAGCATGGTCTCTCTCGGCCTCAGGTCGGGCGTGGTCAGCACGGTGCCATCTGGATAGCACACGCGCACGGCCTCCACGCGCCCACCCATGTCCGCTAACGTGGTCGTGAGCACGCGTAAAGCGGCCCTTATGGCCCTCAGGTCGGGGCCGGTGATGTCTATGAAGAGGTCCCTGGTCTCAGTCGTGACGCGCGTGAGCTCGCTGTTTATCACAGGCGGGAAGGACATCACGTGCCCCTCCGCGTCCATTATGACCGGGTAAACATCTGAGGAGGCCACTAGGTGTCCATACATGCGCCCTTTCTCGTGTTTCTTGAGCACCTCGCCTAACGTCATCTCCTCCCGCGTGTCAAGGGGCACGAAGCTCTTCTCGTCTGGCTTAAAGGCAGCGTAATAGATGGGTGTTTTCACGGTTGAGAGGTCATGTAAGCCTATGGCGGCTTTCTTCCTATCACGCCCTATGCCCCAGTGTAGGTCCTCCTGCATCTCTATGAGCTCCTGTAACGTTTGTTCGTCTAACTCAAGGCCCCTGACAACGGCGCCCACCACGTAGGGCCTGACGCGCTCTACGCCCGGCTTAACTATGATTTCCACGGGGCCCAGGGGCGCCTCATAATACGGCAGGCCGACCTCTATGCCCAGGAGGCCCCTGAGCGCCCTGGCTATGCCCACGGGGCTGGAGAAATCCATGCGGTTCGGGTTATACTCAACCTTGACGTAATCCGGCCCCACGTCCTCTATATCGAGCGCTATCCAGGGCAGCCACTCCTCCAGCTCCTCCACGCTCATATCGCGGCCCAACAGCCGGCAGAAGCGGTCACGGTAGAGCGTTATCACGGGCATATAGGTAACCCCCTTAACCAACCCAACTCGTTGCGGTAGAGGGTCCGTATGTCCTTCACGTCAAGCTTCAACATGACGAGGCGTTCTAAGCCGCCTCCCCAGGCCAGGACGAGGTGTCTCACGCCTAGGGGCCTCGTGACTTCTGGCCTGAAAATGCCGGCACCGCAGAGTTCTATCCAAGCCTTTAGCTCGGGCGAGTAAACGGTGCTCTGGATGGAGGGCTCCGTGTAAGGGAAGTAGCTGGGCCAGAAGCGCACTTTCTCGAAGCCGAGCTTGCGGTAGAACTCGGCTAGGATGCCCATAAGGTCCCTCAGGCCCACGCCCACGTCCATGACTATGCCCTCTATCTGGTGGAACTCGGCCAGGTGCTTGTAGTCCACGCGCTCGTTCCGGTAGACGCGGTCCACGCAGAACACCCACACAGGCGGCTCTGGGTGCTCGGCCAGGTAGCGTATGGTGGTGGCCGTGGTGTGCGTGCGCAGGACGAGCTTGCGGGCTTCCTCAGTGCTCCACTTGTAGCCCCAGCCAGTGGAGCCCGTCTCCCAGCCATCCTCGTGCGTGCGGGCCACGGCCTCCACTAAGCGCTCATCTGGCAGGGAGCCCTCCTGTGGTTCGGCCAGGTAGAAGGTATCGTGCATCTCGCGGGCCGGGTGATCCTGGGGCGTGAAGAGGGCATCGAAGTTCCAGAAGGCCGTTTCCACGAGCGGCCCCCTTATCTCCTCGAAGCCCATCTCCAAGAATATCTCGCGAATCTCGCGTATCACCTCCTGCACGGGGTGCAGACGGCCTGGGAAGACGGGCTCGCCGGGCGCCTCCAGGTTGAAGCGCTTGAGGCGAGCCCTCCGCCAGCGGCCCGTGATTATGAGTTCTGGCGTAAGCTGACTTATCTCCTCTTCCGGTCTCGGGCGCTTTAAGACGGCCAGGCCAGCAGGCGTTATCCTGAGGATCCTTAACACCTCCTCAGATACACTGACTAGCCCTCTCTTCTCGAGCGTGGTTAGGGCGTCCTTAAGCCCCTCCCTGGCCAGAACATCGGCGTTGGCCGTACCTCTGAGCAAGAGTTTGAGCGCCCTTTCCTCCGGGACATCACCTGGCATCGCCAAGAGCTTGAGGACTCCTCTCTCGACAGATACCCAGCCCTTCTTCCTCGCCCAGCCTAGTGCTATAGTCAGCTCTTGGCCCGAGAGACCAGCCCTGCTGGCGACGCGTTTTATCTCGCCCTCCCCTCCTAGCTCAGCTAACGCCTTCACCAGCCTCCTCTCGGGGAGCCCCTTCTTGGCGTATTCCTCTCCCTCCTCGGTCAGGGCGAGCCTGCGCCTGACGGCTTCCTTAATGTTGAGCAAGCCTTTCTCGGCCAACGAGCGGGCATCGCTCATGAGCGTGGCCAAGGAGATTCCCGCCTTCTCGGCCACATCTCCCGCTTCCGCCTCGCCGCCTAAGTCGGCTAGAGCCCTGAGTATATCCCATTCCCTGGGCGTTACATCCATTTTACATCACCTCGCCCGTGTGGACGAGCTAAGGCTAGATTGGCCGGCAGGAGGTGCCTGGGCTGGGCTACCAGAATTGGCGGCCCATCATCTCCAACTCCGGAATGGGCTCGGGAGCGCGTTATAAAAGCCTTGCGCCTCTCCTAGGCCTCGCGTGTACTCTCTCGCGCCGCCGGTCATGCCATTGTTTTAGCGATCCTCGTGCTCTTTCCGCCCACGAGGAGCCCGTGGAGCACACATCTCATGTAGGAAAGGTTTAAAAACATGCCGGCCGGCCACCCTCCGGGGAGCATCATGGACCCGCTCCACATAGCCGAGGAATGGGAGGAGGAGTGGGGCGAGGAAGAAGAGGAATGGCCCGAGGAAGAATGGGAGGAAGGCTGGGAAGAAGAGGAATGGGAAGAGGAAGAGTGGTAGCTCTGGGGAGCTGAGTTAGCCCAGGGAGCCCCCAGCCCATATATCATATCGCTTCTGGCGTGGTAGCCATGCCGCGCATAGCCGTCGTAGACAGGGATAGGTGCCGCCCCCGGAAGTGCTCCCACGAGTGCCTGCGCTTCTGCCCCGTGGTCAGGACAGGCGTGGAGGCCATCACGCTGGGCGAGGACGGCAGGCCACTGATATCAGAGCTGCTCTGCACGGGCTGTGGTATCTGCGTGCGAAAATGCCCCTTCAAAGCCCTATCCATCGTCAGGCTGCCGGAGGAGATAGAAGGCGAGTGCTCCCATCGCTACGGGCCGAATGCCTTTAAGCTCTACAGGCTGCCCGTGCCCGTTAAGGGCGCTGTCCTGGGCCTCTTAGGCGAGAACGGGACGGGCAAATCCACATCACTCAACATCTTGGCTGGCCGCATCAAGCCTAACCTGGGCCGTTACGATGACCCACCGGGTTGGGACGAGATCATAGAGCACTTCAGGGGCTCCCCGCTCCAGGAGTATTTCAGGGCCCTGAGCTCGGGCCAGCTGCGCGTGGCCCTCAAGCCCCAATACGTAGATAAGATACCCAAGGTCGTGAAGGGGCGCGTGGCTGACATCCTGGCCAAGTTGGACGAGAGGGGCGTCATGGACGTGGTGGTGGAGGAGCTGGAGTTGAAGCCCATCTTGGACCGCGAGGTAAGCGTCCTGAGCGGGGGCGAGCTCCAGCTTGTGGCCGTGGCAGCCGCTATGTGTAGGGATGCGGACGTCTATCTCTTCGATGAGCCCAGCAGCTACTTAGACGTGCGGCAGAGGCTGAAGGTTGCTCGAGCCATTAGGGGCCTGGTGCGCGAGGGTAAGATCGTCGTGGTAGCCGAGCACGACCTCGCGGTCCTAGACTACCTCTCCGATAGGATCTGTATCATCTACGGCGAGCCGGGCGTCTACGGCATAGTATCGCATGTCCACGGCGTTCGCGTCGGCATAAACATCTACTTAGAGGGCTATATACCGGATGAGAACATGCGCTTCAGGAGGGAGCCCATAACCTTCCGCGTGAAACCCCCCACGCCCTCCTGGCCTGTGGAGGCCGTGCTGCTGCGCTGGGGCAGGATGCGCAAGCGCTACGATGGTGGCTTCGAGCTCTCCGTGGAACCGGGCGAAATCCACGTGGGCGAGGTCATAGGCATCTTGGGCCCAAACGGGATAGGCAAGACGACGTTCGTGAAGATGCTGGCAGGTGTGGAGGTGCCTGACGAGTGTGAGGGCGTCTCGGGCACGCCCAAGGTAGCCTACAAGCCCCAATACATCTCGACGGCCTACGAGGGCACAGTAGCCGAGCTCCTTAAGACAGCTGGCGCTGACCTGACGTCGAGCTGGTATCGGTCTGAGATAATAGAGCCCCTAGGCCTCGAGAAGCTCTTGGATAGGGACGTATCAGAGCTTAGCGGGGGCGAGCTCCAGCTCGCGGCCATAGCAGATTGCCTCACGCGGGAAGCCGACCTCTACCTGCTCGATGAACCTAGCGCGTACCTAGATGTGGAGGAGCGCTTGACAGTAGCCCGGGTCATAAGGCGCGTGGTGGAGGCCCGCGAAGCCGCTGCCTTCGTGGTAGAGCACGACGTGATCGTGCAGGACTTCGTGGCCGACAGGTTAATGGTCTTCTCGGGCCAGCCTGGCGTGAGGGGCCGCGCTAGCTCGCCCATGTCCCTCCGCGATGGCATGAACGCTTTCCTGCGCGAGATCGGTATTACCTTCAGGCGGGACCCAGATACCAAGAGGCCGCGCGTGAACAAAGAGGGCTCGCGCTTGGACAGGCTCCAGAAGGCCATGGGCGAATATTATTACGTGAAGGTAGAGGCTGACTGACCGCCCGCCTCCTGTGCTTTTCCCTGGAGAAGAAGACCCCTATGGCCACGAGCGCGATGGCCCAGGGCGCGAAGAAGAGCATATCGTCTAACCAACCGGGCCCCCCGAAGAAGCTCGTATTTACCATCAAGGTCCTCTCGCCTGAGCGGGCTATATAGCCCACGCGGTCCTCGGTCTCGACATACCATGTGTGGCGTCCCTCGCCTAACTTCACCTTAACCACATAACAGCCCCTAGAGGGGTCTAGGGAACCCTGGAAGGCAACCCCGTCTACCACGAAGATCACGGCTTTGATACCGCTCTGGCTATCGTATGCTTTGGCCATGAAGATCACCTCGGGGATAGAGGTCGTCACCTTGTCTGCTGGCCAGAGGGACACCAAGATGGGCGCTTCATCGTCGTAAGAGCCCCAAAGGCACTCAACGCTGGCCCCCCTCGCCACTAATAGGTCCGAGTATCCATCACCATCTAAATCCCCGATACTGCACATACATGTGGCGCCGCTTAAGGACCAGAACCAGGAAATCCCCTCGGCCCCCACCTTGATAGCGAGCAACCTGACCGTGCCCCCTGCGTCCCTCAAGGCGAGGTAAGGTCCCCCGAGCCAGGCTACCGATGCCACGGGCGCCTCGTAGTCCACGCTCAATAAGTCCCGCCCTTCAGAGCCGCTCAGCAAACATAAGCGCCCAGAGGACCAGAGTAGTAATTCAGGAGCACCATCACCATCTAGATCCGGGGCTAAGAACGGCCCTGAGAAGGGCCCTGTACTCAGCCTTGCGGACCAGCGCGGTGCCATGTCGGTCAGGCTCACGAGGCAGAGGGACCTGTAGGTCCCGTTCTCGGCGGTGAGTAAGAAGTAAGTGCTATTGTAGGCCCTCACGGCTACCCGCCTGGCCCAGGAGAGCCACTCCAGCTCGCGGTCTAGCCCCCTCCTCCCCCTTAAGTCCACGAGACAGGCATACCAGGTTCCGTTCTCACACCTGATGATTAATGCCCCACGTTTGAACATGGGACAAGCGCTTAGCTCTCGGGCTTCCCCGAAATCGTAATACCATTTGAGCTTCATCTCCTCGAGGGAGAGGCAATACAGTGTCAGGTCCTTGAGGAAAAGCACATCTGAGGCCGAGAGAGCTCCCAGGCCCTTTATCTCGCTTCCAGGCCATTGGCGCTCCCAAGAAACACTCAGGCTGGTGTTAAAGACCATAAGCGTGCTATTGGCAGCCACCACGACGTAGGCCCCCAGGGCCAGGATCTCGTATGCCGCCCCGGCGAACTCCCTGGTCCGAGCCAGCAAGGACCCGTTGCGCCCGTCGAGCACAAAGAGGGACCAACTCCCGGAAATATTCGTTAGCCCTACGACTAAGGTAGCTTCGTTGGCCTTGAGGGCACAGAGGGCCGCGACACATCTATCATGTTCATAAGACCACATAGTGTAGGTCCGGGCTTCCTCCCCGCTAGCTGGCATCACGCACTGGCCGACCTGGCAGCACGCTAGTAGCGTGAAGGTGGGCACTAAGGCCGCTGCCAGCAGGAGGGCCAGCGCGACGCAGGCGCCAAAATGCCTCAACGTTTCTCCACCAAGACTACTACTCCCTCATCACCATTAACCTTCACGTCCCTGAGAGAGGACGCGAACGCTAACACCAGCTTCCTCAGCAGCTCGCTGACGAAGGGTTTTAGGGGGATTTCCCTGCCCCCTACTATCAGCCTAGCCCCAGGCGCCCGCTTTGCCCGCCTCTCGGTTATCCCCTCTAACAAGCCGGCTAGCGCATCTATGGCGTCAAAGGAGAAGTAAGGGGGCTTGAGTTCCTCGGCCTTCCCCGGCCCCACGAAGGCAATTAGGGGCTTGAGACGCCCCTCGGTCCTCAACCGCCGGGCCTCTTCCGGTCCTCCCACGACCGCCACTTTCAACACGTCCGGCCTATCGCCCGCTAGGGAGCTGAAGCCCTCCATGACCAATATATCACAGCCCTCCGAGGCCCAGGTTATCACCGCGTCCAAGCCGGCCTCGGCCAGCTTGACGCGCCTTATGGTCGTGACCTCGCCCGGCGCCGCGATGGTGACGGCCTTCGCGCCAGCCTCGGCGTGCCTCCAGGAGTCTTTCCCCGGCGTGTCCAAGCTGAAGTCTTCCTCGGGCACGTGTTTAGCCGTCGCTACCTTGAAGCCCCTGGCCCTCAGGGCCCTGACGAGCTCTTCCACGACCTTTGTCTTGCCCACGCCCTTCCGCCCTACTACGGCCAGGACGAGCAGGGGTCTTCTGGCCACTTCCAACCGGCCAGCGCCTCCCTCAGGCCAGCACCCCCTCCTTCTTAAGGAAGCGCCCGTAAGCCACCAGGGCAGCCATGGCCATGGCGGCATCCTCGGGCGATTCGAAAGCCGGTATGCCGAGCTTATCGAACTTACGCCTTATGTAAATGGCCATCTCCGTCTCGCCTATATCGCAGGCCACCACGGGCTTGCCAGCGTCCGCGCTCTTCACTAGCTCGGCCAGGCGGTCCACGTAGTCCTCGGAGAGGGCCGGGACGTGGTGGAGGCCCATGATGATGACGCCATGTATATCCGGGTCGGCTAACACGACCCTGAGCGCTTCCTCGAACATCTCGGCCGTCGCTGAGCCCGTTAGGTCGATTGGGTTGCCTATGGCCGCGAAGGGCGGTATCTTACCCTCCTCTATGAGCTTCCTCAGCTTAGCCTTCGTGTCCTCAGATAACTCAGGCACCTTGAGCCCCCTTAACTCGCACTCATCCACGGCCATGATGCCTGGCCCGCCGGCATCCGTTATTATGGCCACGTTAGGCCCTTTAGCCGGCGGCTGCATGAGAAGTGCCCTGCCCGCGTCGAAGAACTGCTCCATGGTCCTCACCCTTATGATGCCGCATTGGGCAAAGGCAGCCTCGTAGACCTCGTCCACGCCGGCTATGCTGCCCGTGTGGGATTTCGCGGCCCTGGCGCCAGCACCTGTTCTCCCGGCCTTAAGGGCCACTATGGGCTTCTCGCGGGCTACGCGCTTAGCCACGTCAATGAAGCGACGCCCATTTTTGACGCCCTCGATATACATCAGGATCACTTTAGTCTTCTCGTCTTCCTTCAGGAACTCGAGCATATCGGCTTCATCTACATCACACCTATTGCCAAAACTCACGAACTTGCTCAAGCCCAGCCTAGTGCCCGTCATGTAATCTAACGCGGCGGCCCCGAAGGCGCCGGATTGGCTGAGGAAGGCTACGTTGCCCGGTATGGGCCTGGGGGTCGCCACGAATTCCTCTCCCGTCTTGAGGACCTTCGTCTCGGGCAGGAAGAGTGTGTCCACGCCCGTGTAGGGGTCAAAGACGCCTAAACAGTTAGGCCCTAATATCCTTATGCCTGCGTCGCGGCTTATACGCACGACCTCCTCCTCGAGCTCGTGGTTCCCTACCTCGCCGAAACCGGAGCTTATGATTATGGCTGCCCTCGCGTCCTTCTTGGCGGCATCACGCATCACGTCCGGCACGAACTTGGCGGGCACGACGATCACGACGAGCTCTACTGGGCCAGGTATCTTCCTCAAGCTCGGGTAACAATCATAGCCCAAGATGCTCCTGGCCTTGGGGTTCACGGCGTAGAGTTCGGCCTTTAGGAGCCCCCTGCGCTTGTTATCGGCTAGGTTCTTGAAGATCACGTGGCCGGCCTTGTTGACGTGCCTGGAGGCGCCCACGACGGCTATGGAAGATGGCTCGAAAAAGCTCCTCACCTGCTCGGCTACCTTGCTCACGCCTGCTCACCGGGCTTAAATGCTTCCTCAAGGCAAAAAGCTTTCCGTGGGAGCCATGCGGGCTAGGCGTTACGTGCCTTCCTGCCCCTTCTGCCGCATAGCGGCCCACGAGGAGCCCGCGGCGTTGGTATACGAGGACGATGCCTTCGTGGCCTTCATGGATAAGAACCCCGTGAGCGAGGGGCATGTGCTAGTGGCGCCCAAGGACCACTACGAGGCCATATTTGATATGCCCCTCGAGCTAGCTGGCAAGCTATTTGAGCTGGCCGCCAGAATAGCGAGGGCCGTGTGGGCTGCCTTAAAGCCGGATGGCCTGAACTTGCTCCAGAACAACGGCCCCGCCGCTTGGCAATCGATACCTCACGTCCACGTGCATGTGATCCCGAGGCGCTACGGTGACGCAATAAGCGTTAGGTGGCCTGCTAAACACGGGGAGCCCGAGGAGCTCATGGCCATAGCAGAGGAGATAAAGAAGGCGTTGGAGGGGTGCGTCTAAGCCGCGTAGGTCCTCACTCCACGTATATCGCTGGCCTATACGGCCTGGCCAGGTTGGCCCTGCCTCTCGGGTCGTATTTTGCTGGGTCATCCTCCCGGAACACCAAGACCTCACCTGCCCCGAGCTCACGGGCTAGGAAATCAGATGCTTCATTGAGCACGCCCAGCTCGTCTAACACGCCCGCCCTTATTTTCCGCTCCTTCTCGTCGGGTGCCATATTTTTGATGTCCTCGAGGGCTTTCCTGGCCAGCTCGGCTACCTCTTTAGCCCTGGCCTTCAGCTCGGGGTCAGCCATGAGGTCCTTCATGAGCTCGCGGAGCTCGAGGCGCCCTTCCTTAGCGGTCTCAAGGGCCTTTAGGTAGACGCGCCACTTCCAGGGCGCCGCCACGTAACAGCAGAGACGCTTGGGTTTCTCGACCTTGAGGACCTTTACGACCTCGCGCGTGTCCTCGAGCAAGCCCTTTATGAGCTCCTCGGCCTCTTCGGCAGCCGGGTCCACCTTGCTTTCATCTGGCTCGGGCCAGGGGGCCACGGAGACGAAGCCGCTGCCTCCCATGAGCTCCCATATCTCCTCGCATACATGAGGGGCGAAGGGAGCCATAAGCCTCACCCAGACGCTGAGGACCTCGCGGATTATGGGGCCGTGGGCCCTAGCAGCCCCGCCCTTGCGGCGCAGGTACCAACGCAGGTCGTTCCAGACCTCGTAAAAGGCAGTGGCCAGGGCGGTGCGTGTCCTGAGCTCCTCAAGCGCATTGCTCACCGTCTTTATGTGGGCTTGGAGCACGCTGAGGAGCCAGCGCTCCGGCTGCCCGGGCTCACCGCTGTCACCCTGCTTAGAGGTGGCTTCCAACAGGTCGCGGGCCAGGTTGTAGAAGGCCTCGAGGTTCTCCTTCACGGCCCTGACGCCCTCGGCACGCCAATCCGGGTCATCCATGCCCTCAGCGCCCAGGAGGAGGGCACAACGCGTGGCATCGGCCCCGTAGGTCTCCACGGCTTCTTCTATGGGCACGAAATTGCCGAAGCGCTTGGACATCGGGCGCCCCTCTACCATCACCATGCCGTTCACGCCTACCGCCCTGGGCCAGAGCTCGGGCGGCCAGAGGGCCACGTGCTGGAAGATGAAGAACGTCAGATGGTTGGGCACGAGCTCCTTAGCTGAGTTCCTGAGGTCCACGGGGTACCAGTAGAGGAACTCCTCCCGCATCTCCTTCAGCACGCGCTCCTTCAGGCCTACGCGGGCCGCTATCTCGCGCGGGTCACCACGGCCCAGGAAGACGTAATCAAAGACCTCTTCCGTGAGCTGCTCGGGCTTTATGCCGTAAGCGCGGATGGCGCGCATGACCGTGTAGAAGGCCATGTAGACCGTCGAGTCGCTGAGCGTCTCCACCAGCCACTCGGGGTCCCAGGGCAGGGGGGTGCCGAGGCCCATCTTGCGGGCGCAGGGCCAATCTAAGTACCAATCTATAACCTCGTAGAACCAGGCCCTGGCGGCCTCGGGATAGATAGCCATGCGGGACACGCACTCCTTGGCCTTTTCCTTCCATCCCGGGTCCGAATACTTCAGGAACCACTGGTCCTGGAGGAGCTTCACGCGGCACTTCATGCCACAGCGGCAGACCACGCGGGCCGGGAGCTCCCACATGGAATCCGCTATGCCCCTGGCCTTGAAGTCCTGGATGAGCTTGGCCTTTATCTCGCGAACCAAGTAGCCAGCGTACTCGCCGCAGATGGGCTTGAGACGCCCCTCGTGGAACTCGCGCTTGTATATCTCCTTCGTAGCGTCCTCGGCCTTCGGGTCATGTTGATCAACTACGCCCATCTGCTCCACCAGCTCTATGGCCGGGAAATCGCCGAAGCCCTCCAGCTCTATCATGGATATGGGCTCTATCTTATCCAAGATAGCCGGGTCCACGCCGAAGCGCCTCAACACCTCCGGTTGGCGCTTAAGGTCCCTGAGGGCCAAGTAATCGTAAGGCGCGTGGGCTGGCACGCTGTAGACCACGCCCGTGGCGTAATCCGGGTCCACGAACCAGCCGGGCAAGATGGGCAGCTCACGGCCATCTATGGGGTTGAGGCAGGTCTTTCCCATGAGCTCCGCGCCCTTGAAGGCCCTAAGGACCTCCACGCTCTTCCCCTGATCGGCCAGCTTGGCCACTGCTTCACGTGAGATTACCCACGTCTCACCATCCACACGTGCCTCCACGTATTCCACGTCCGGGTTGAGCCAGAGGTTCGTGACGCCGAAGATAGTCTCGGGCCTGAAGGTAGCGGCCACCAGGTAAGTGGGGCCGCCACTGGATCCCTCGCCCGAGCCAGCCAGCGGGAACTTCATGAGCGTGAACTCCTCGGGCCTGACGCCCTCGCCCTCCAGCCTATCGTGGTCTCCCACGAAGCTCTCACAAGATGGGCACCACACCACGGGATGGGTGCCGCGCACCACGTAGCCTAGCTCGCGCAGCTTCTTGTACTGCCACTCGATGAAGCGGTTGTAGTGCGGGTGCTCGGAGGTAGTGTGGAACTCCCTACGCCAATCGATGGAGAAACCTATGCGCTTCACGGCCTTACGGCCCCTCTCCGTGAAGTACTTGGCCATGGCCACTGGGTCCTTGAGGCGCTCCAGCTCTTCCGGCGGGACCTTATTGACCTCGACCATGATGCGTACCATCTCGGGGTCGCCGCGCTTCAAGCGCTCGCACTGGCCAGCGATGGTAGCGCCCGTCCAGTGCCAGGCCCAGGGGAAGAGCACGTTGTAACCGCGCATGCGCTTGTAGCGCGCGTAAGCGTCAACTCGGGCGGCCGTGAAGGCGTGGCCAATGTGTAGTAGCCCGTTCATGTACGGGTAAGGGAACGTTACAAAGCACTTCGGCCGTTTCGGGTCGGGGTCGGCCTCGAAGATGTGCGCTTCTTCCCAGCGGCGCTGCCACTTCAGCTCGAGCGAGCGCCAATCGAACGAGCGCCTAGCAATAGGCACGACCCCCAGTCGCCCTAGAGGCCCATGTGGCAGCTTATAAGTTTTGGCCGGGAAAACCCACGGCCCACTGAGAGCCACCGCTCCCTGCTCAAGCGTGGGCGGCCAAAGCCTCAACCGGTTTGCCCTTAAGGCGCCTGACCTCGGCTAAGATGCGCTTCAATACCTCCTCATCTGACAGTATGCCCGGCGGCGGGTCCACGACCTTCTTGAGCGGCAGCGGCACGTGGTCCATGCGGTAGGCGGTGCCCGGCACCTCTATGCCTACCCAGGCTGTCGGAATGACCACGTCCGCCATGGCCGTCGTGGGGGTGGGCGCTGGGTCGAGCACGACGAGCGGGTTAGACACGAGGTGTTCCACGGCCTTGCGCGGGAAGTGGGCCACGGGGTCGGAGGCCACCACGAGAGCCGCGTCTGTATCGCCCCTGTTCAGTATGTCTATCACGCCCGTCTCGCCCGGGTTGTAGCGCGGGTAGCCCTGGCTGAAATCGACCGCGAATGGGTAACCCGTGGTCCAGGTGAACACGATGTTAGCGCCCGTTACGTTGAAGTGGCCCCTCATGGGGAGTATGAAGAACTTGGTATGGCGATTTAGGTCCCTGACGAGCGAGATGGCAGCCTCGATGTTCCTTATCTTCCCCTTGCTCATGGTCAGGCCGAGGCCGAAGAAGAGCACACCGGCACGGCAACTCATCATGACGTCCGCTACCTCGTATATGACCTCGGTCGGCACGCCCGCGACCTCGGGCACGTCCAGCTCCTCGCCGTTTACCACCATCCTGAAGGCCTGCACGAGCTCGAAGTCCTCGCCTGGCCGGACGCGGAGGAAGTAATCGGCTCTTTCAGCCGTGGCTGTCTTACGCACGTCTATGACCACTAGCCTACGTGTCTCGCGGAAGATCGCCTCAGGAGGCTTTACGCCATCCGGGATGGGCGGTACCTCGGGCATCTTCTCCTTGGCAAGGTATATGGGGCCTCTGGCCCTCTGCACCCTCCTACGCGCCTGCATGGCCTTCAGCTTTAACACGGCCCTCCTCCAGGCCGAGGGCTGGAAGCGGCCTTCTGAGAAAGCTGAGTAGCGCTCGAGGTGCCTGGGGTGGGCATCCCAGGGGTTAGAGCCCCAGTAGATGACGAGGTCCACGCGGTGCCTTATCTGGCCCAGTGTGAAGCCCGATAAGCCCACGTCCTGTATGGCCAGTATAGAGGGGCCGTGGCAGATGGTAGCCGTATTATCTATCACGCCCCCGAGTTCCTCGGCCAGCTCTAAGCCGACCTTAATGGCCTCGCAGCTCGTGGAGCTCCAGCCGTAAAGTATCGGGTATTCGGCCTCGGCCAGGATACGCGCTGCCTCCTTGATGGCCTCTTCTAAGCTCACGGGCTTAAGCTCGCCGTTCTTGCGGACCATGGGCTGCCTCAGCCTGTGCTTTTGGGCGTGCAGGAACTTAGCGGCCCCCATGGCGCAGGCATTATAGATATCCACTATGCGCCCGTCCTCTACCACGACCTCTAGGTCATCGCAGAGGGTCCCGCAGACCGGGCAGGTAACGGCCTTTATGACCTGACGGGCCAAGCCCGGCGCACCTCCTAGCCGCGTCCTCACGGGCCTTAAAGGGCTTAGGGCTCACGGGCCAAAGATATATGTCGGCTGTACGCACTGTGCTCGGCTGGAGCTCGCATGCCGGGCGTGAACTTCGAGCTGGCTGGCGGCCTCATAATAGTGCCGGTCTTCGTGAATAAGCGCGGCCCCTTCTACTTCGCCCTGGACACAGGTGCTTCGAACACCATCTTGGCCCGGGAACTGGCCGAAGAGCTGGGCGTCAGGGGAGTTATCCGCGCCCAGGGCTTAGGGGCCGGCGGCTCCTTGGATGTCCGCCTCGGGGTAGTGGAGGAACTGAGAATCGGCTCTTTCGAGCTCAGGGACCTCACGGTGGGCATAACCGATCTATCGGCCTTGAAGGAGGCGCTCGGCAGGCGTATAGACGGTATAATAGGCTATGACGTGCTTAAAGACGCGGTAGTGGTCATAGATTACCGAGCCCAGAGGCTTGATATCAAGCGCCCGCGTGGGCCGTGAGAGCTTATATCTAGGCAGGGTTTATAATGGGCCGCTAACACGCCTGGGCCAAAAGGGAAAGAAGGTGGTGGGGATTGGGCGCACGTAAGAAACACGCCCCTAAGCGCGGTAGCCTGGCCTTCATCCCTCGGAAGCGGGCCAGGAGAGAGGTACCCAGGATTAGGTATTGGCCTGACGTAGAAGGGCCGCCCCGTTTGCTGGGCTTCGCGGGCTACAAGGCCGGTATGACACACGTCATCATGATAGAGGACAGGGAACGCTCGCCTAACGCGGGCAAGGAGATAGCTGTCCCGGCCACGATAATAGAGACGCCCCCGCTCGTGGTGATAGCCGTCCGCGCTTACGAGCGCACGCCCTACGGCCTCAGGACCTTCACGGAGGCCTGGATGGACCCCAAGCTCTACGATAAGGAGATAGAGGAAGCCGAGAAGGCGATTAAGGAGTTGAGGGAGCGCAAGGCAGGGGCCGAGAAGGCGGAGGCAGCCGAGCTCGAGAAGCAGATAAAGGCCTTGGAGGCCAAGATAGAAGCCGCCAAGAGGCTCAAGAAGCTATTCGAGGACTTGGAGAGGGCCACGTGCCTGCCCGAGGAGCCCAAGCCAGAAGAGGCCTTCAAGAAGATAGAGGAGAACCTAGACCGCGTGGCTGAGATACGCGTGCTCGTGGCCACCCAGCCGCGCCTGGTGAGCGGCGTGCCGAAGAAGAAGCCAGACATCATGGAGATAAAAGTAGGCGGCGGCACCATCCAAGAGCAGCTCGAGTATGCCAAGCAAATCCTGGGCCGTGAGGTACCGATCACGGACGTCTTCAAGGAAGGGCAGCTCGTGGACGTGATAGCCGTCACGAAGGGAAAGGGCTGGCAGGGTGCCGTGAAGCGCTGGGGCATCAAGATACTGCCCCGCAAGACGCGTAAGGGCAGGAGGCGCGTGGGCGCCCTAGGCCCGTGGCACCCGGCCCGCGTGCTCTACACGGTCCCAAGGCCCGGCCAGCTTGGCTATCACCAGAGGACGGAGTTCAACAAGCGTATCCTCAAGATAGGCTTCAACGGCGAGGAGGTCACGCCCAAGGGCGGTTTCCTGCGCTACGGCATCGTCAGGAACGCGTACATCATGATTAAGGGCAGCGTGCCGGGGCCGGCTAAGCGCCTTATAAGGCTCCGCTACCCGGCTAGGCCGAACCCGAGGATACCTCAGGCCCCGCCGAGGATACTTTATATATCGCTAGAATCGCCCCAGGGCAAGTAAGCGTGGGGGAGCATTAGCCATGGCGCTGAGGGCCAAGGTATACGGGCCTGACGGGTCCGAGGTAGGCGAGCTCATACTGCCCGAGATATTTGAGACGCCCCTTAGGCCAGATGTGATAAAACGCGCCTTCCTGGCCCTACAATCGCGCTCTTTCCAGCCCCAGGGCCGAGACCTCATGGCAGGCAAGCGTACCTCGGCCAAGTACAAGAGCAGGCGCCGCGCTCCGGCTGAGCGCTACACGGGGATGGCCCGTTTGCCCAGGGAGCCCTACACAAGGCGCGCCAGGTTCGCGCCCATGACCGTCAAAGGCCGCTGTGCCCACCCGCCCCTGCCCTGGAAGAAGATAGTGAAGGAGATACCGAAGAAGGAGAAGAAATTAGCCATGCGCTCCGCTATCGCGGCCACGGCTGATCGCGAGGTAGTGGCCAAGAGGGGCCACATAGTTGACCAGGTACCCTCCCTGCCGCTCGTGGCCTCGGACGACGTCCAGGCCATAAGCAAGACCAGTGGGGCCGTGGAGCTCTTCATGCGCTTAGGCCTCTGGCCGGACGTGCTGAGGGCCAAGGAGAGCAAGAAGGTGCGGGCCGGGAAGGGGAAGATGCGCGGCCGCCGCTACAAGATGGCCGTGGGGCCGCTCGTGGTGGTGGGCGAGGACCAGGGCCTCATAAGGGCCGTGCGCAACCTCCCTGGCGTGGATGCCGTGTTGGCCCGTAACCTGAACGTCATGCTCCTCGCGCCAGGCGCTCACCCCGGCAGGCTCACGCTCTGGACCGAGTCGGCTATTAAGATAGTAGATGAGCTCTGGGGCAAGGATAGCTAAACATATCTCCGTCTAGCTGCTCCAGGCCCGGGATCGTATCTCTTAAATAACCGCGTGCCCCTACTTCACACACTCGGCCTTAATGTATTCGGCTAACGGCCAGGGCACCGATGGCAGCAGGCGGCCCAGGAGGAGCCTGAGGGGCCAGAAGGGCACAAATTTGGGGCTAATGCCCTCGCCCCAGATACGCACTGTCTTGAAGCCCGTTAAGAGCCGCTTGAGGCGGCTGGGGCTGAAGCGCCACCTATGGCCTGGGTCGAGGTCAAAGACACGCGAGAAAGCACCTGGCACCTCCAGCGTCAAGCGACCGCCGGGCCTCAGCACCCTAATGGCCTCCTGAATGGCCTTAGCTGGCGCTTCTAAGTGCTCGAGCACATGTATCATGTAAACGGCGTCGAGGGCGCCTTCTCTGAAGGGCAGGTGGTGAGCATCAGCGACCACGAAGTTAGGCACACGGGCCTCCGGCGCCCTCAGGTCCAAGTAGACGGCGTCCGCCCCGCTCACGGCTGGGTTGAAG
>CAZWYW010000018.1:0-24669 GCA_964638535.1 uncultured Candidatus Bathyarchaeia archaeon
TGGCACTTACTGAATTATCATGCAATCCTATTAAAATACTTGAAGATCTCTGGAGATTATACGAGGAAACAGGCTATGAGCGCACATTATATTATTATGAAAATAGAGAGTTAATACGTAGACTTCGACAGACTTCACGATTTAACAATATATGGTACACAATTTTACAGCAAATCTCAAGTTTTAGAAATAACTACAAACTTCTCTCCCTTGTTTGACGCCCAGATTAGAGATGACACACGAATTGTAAGTTAACGTTTCATCACGTTCAAGCTTGTACAGCATGAGGTCGACCATAAGAATTGCGGGTATCTTCGTATAGCCAGAACGCGCTTATTTCAGCTACGCTACCGACTTCTCACATAGGTGGTGAAAGTTAATAAGCCTCTACATATCACTCGGCGTAGGTGGTCTAATGAGCTCTTTTGAGGGCATTAGCGCAGCTGAAATCGCTAAGGAGCTCAAGGCCGCTAGTGCTGAATCTCGGACAGAGGAAGACTTCAAGATAAGGGCGGAATATATCCTACGTGTTAAGGCACTCGAGAAGATGGGCGTTAAATTTGGCCGTTATGAGTATACGCTCGTTTCGGGCGTTAGGCCTGATGCCCTTTACGGCCACGTCATCATAGAGTATGAGGCCCCCGGCACACTGGCTACTAGGAGTGGGTTCTACAAAGCCGTTGAGCAGACCAAGAGGTATATCATGGATGAGGCAAAAGTAGAGAAGGATTTCGGCCGTTATTTCGGGGTCATAATAGATGGCCAGAAAATAGCTTTCATCCGTTACAGAAGGGGTGAATGGATTGTCCAAGGGCCGTTTGACATCACTAGGCATACCATACTGAGACTCCTTGAGGCCCTAAGGGGTCTTCAGAGGAAACCCCTGAGGGCTGACCTCCTCATAGTAGATCTCGGGCCTAGGAGTCCTGTCGCAAGGTGTGTGGTGGGGACGCTCTACAAGAAGCTCAAGACCACGAGCAATCTGCGTGTCATCATGCTCTACGAGGATTGGAAGCGTGTCTTCTCCCAGGTCTGTGCTTATTCGCCTGAGAAGCTGAAGGGCTTGGAGGAGGAGTATGGCCTTACGGGCAAAGTGGATTACGAGGCCCTGTTGTTTGCTATTCATACCTATTACGCCCTGGTCATGAAGCTTTTAGCGGCCGAGGTGGCGGTTCTCTATGGAGATTCGCTGCTCCAGTCCTACTTCAGGAAGCTTGAGGATGCTTTCCTCAGAGGACCTGATAAGCTAAGGGATGAATTGGCCGAGCTAGAGGAAGGTGGCATATTCCGTATGGTCGGCATAACGAACTTCCTAGAGGCTGATTACTTCGCCTGGTACCTGGATGTGTGGGATGACGAGCTAGCAGATGCCATCAGGGAGCTTGTGAAGGTTCTATCAGATTACGAGCCTGGCACGGCCGAGCTTGAGCCAGAGGTCATCAGGGACCTCTTTAAGCGCCTTTACCAGCACCTCGTCCCAAAGAAGATAAGGCACGACCTAGGTGAATACTACACGCCAGACTGGCTGGCCGAACTCGTGCTAAATGAGGTCGGCTTCACTCTTGAGGCCTTTGAGGAACTCAGGGAGAAGGAAGGTGACCCACTGGCCCCGCTCAGGCTGAGGCTTCTTGACCCGGCCTGTGGCTCTGGCACCTTCCTTGTCTTGGCCATTAAGAGGTTGAAGGAATACTGTGAGGAGCACTTCATAGACCGGGGCATGGCCTTAGAGCACATCACTAGGAATGTAGTGGGCTTCGATCTCAACCCGCTGGCCGTGATCGCCGCCCGCACGAACTATCTCCTGGCCCTCGGCGATTACATCCGGTATAGGAAGGGACCTATGGAACTGCCCGTCTACCTGGCCGACTCTATCTTGATAGTGCGTAGGGGCATGATAGCTAAGGAGGGCTATGTAGAGTATTACGTGCTTAAGACAAGCGTTGGCGAGTTCCTGATACCGGCTGAGGTGATAAACAAGGGCTTACTGTCCGATGTCTTGGCCGTGGTCGAGGACTGCTTGAGGATGGACTATACGCCTGATAGCTTTGAGGGCAGGTTAAGGAAGGAGTTCCCAGAGCTCGAGGACGTTACCGTGGCTGCCCTTAAGGAGCTTTATAAGGCCCTGACGGAGCTCAGGAAGCAGAGGAAGGACGATATCTGGGTTAGAATACTGAAGAACTCCTTCGCCCCATACCTTATGGGTCGTTTTGACTTCGTGGTGGGCAACCCGCCCTGGGTGAACTGGGAAAACCTACCCGAGGATTACCGTGAGATGACGAGGCCCTCCTGGGAAGCCTATAACATCCTGCCATCTGGTCGTGGGCTCGGCAGGACTAAGAAGGACATAGCCATGTTGTTCGTGTATAGGTGTATTGACCGCTACCTGAAAGACGGCGGTGTGCTCGGCTTCCTGATAACGCAGACAGTCTTCAAGAGCATGGCTGGTATGGGCTTCAGGAGGTTCTTCATACCGGGCGTCGGCCCCTTCAGGGTTCTAAAGGTCCACGACATGGTGAATCTCCTGCCCTTCGAGGGTGCCCAGAACCGGACGGCCTGCCTGATATGCCGCAAGGGAGAGAGGACTGAGTATCCCGTGCCTTACATCATGTGGTTCAAGCGTGTGCCTGGCGAGATAGGGCAGGACCTGAGCCTGGAGGAAGTAATGGCCATAACGGAGCGTGTGGAGCTTGCGGCTAAGCCCCTTGAGGACCGAACAGGTCCCTGGTCTACCCTGACACCTAAGGCCCATAAGGCCGTGGAGAAGGTAGTGGGTCAATCGGCTTACAGGGCTTATGCTGGGGTTTACGTAGGGCTTAACGCAGCTTACTGGGTTCAGATAATCCGGGAACTCCCAGGCGGTCTAGTCTTAGTCCGGAACATCCTGGAGGGAGCCAAGAGGAAGGTCAAGGAGGTGGAGGCCCCGGTAGAGGCCGAGCTGGTATATCCGCTCCTCAGGGGCCGTGATGTATCACGATGGCTCGCCCAGCCCACCCTCTACATAGTGATGCCAACGGATGAGAATGGTCGAACCCTGCCCTTAGAGGAGTTGCGGGTTAAATATCCAAATGCGTACAAATACTTCCTCAACTTCTTCAAGCAACTCATAACGAGGGGAGGGGAGCCTTACAGGACACAGCTAAAACCCTGGCGTGAGCTGCCGCCGGAGAAGGCCGAGAAGATAGCGCCACCATTTTACATGCTTTTTAATGTTACTCCTTCCCTTGCCCCTTACAAGACGGTATGGAGATATATAGCTGGCGACATGATAGCTTCCGTTGTCAGCCCTATTAGAGACAAGTTGCTCGGCCATCGTCTCATCGTCACGGACCATAGGCTGATGCTCATCCCTCTCTCAGACCTTGATGAAGCTTACTTTATTTGTGCGCTCCTCAACTCCACGCCAATAAGATTAGCCGTTAGGAGCTACATGGTTGAAACTCAGATATCCGTTCACGTCATAGAGAGATTAACCATACCTCAGTATAACCCTGATAACCCGCTCCACAATGAGCTCGTCGAGTTGTCCAAGCGTGCTCATGAGCTCGCAAGAGCTGGCGATATAGAGGGGTTAAGAGAGGTAGAGGCCCGTATAGATGAGCTCGTGGCGGAACTCTACGGCATCACGGATGAGGAGCTAATCGAGATGAAGAAGAGTCTCCTCATACTCCTGGGCCAGATAGACAAGGCTAAGGGACTTGAGATTCTCGGAGAAAAGCTAGCTGAGTTAAGGAGTAAGATAACACGACTTATGGAGGAATTAAAAGCATACGAGGAAGAATACGGACTTAGTAGCCAGGAACTCGCAAGGCTCTGGGATGATGCAATAGAACGTAAGAAGGGTTTGCCTCTGCCAGATGAGGCTGACCTTGATCTCATAGAGTGGAGGTCCCTTTATGAGATGTACAAGGACATATCGAAGGAAATTGAGAGGTTAAAAAAGGACATAGGTAAGGTTGTGTGAACTTTGAAGCTTCAAGAGGCCGTAGAACTCATAAGGAATAATCTTGAAGGGGCAGAAATAGAAGTCATTAGGCATATAATCGGGCAAGATAGTGAGTATTTCAAACTTAAGGTACAGCTTAACAATATAATACTGATCGTAAGAGAACGTTGGGCTGGAGGAAAGCTTCACCTATATGGGTATCAGCTACTCATGAATAACGAGGACATTTTAAGATACGACAATGTCCCTCATCACCCAGGGATCAACACATTTCCGCACCACAAGCATATAAGGGGGCATATTGAGGGGCTGAAGAATGCCAGTCTTAAGGCTTTCTTAGACGAGGTCAAGTCATTCCTGCCACTTTTCACCTCCTAGTTGCCTGAGCGAGGTCCCAGAGATCGCCGAGTAATGCTTGGCATTGTTTTTCATCCGGGACCCAGAGCACAGCATACGTGCTTGAAGCTGTCTCGGCTATGTAGCCTAACCGCTTCATACGCTCAATCCAGTTCTTAATAGTCCTTTTATCAGCTTTTAACCCGAATGGCCCTTTACGTTCTTTACGGCCTCTAGCCATGGTTATGGCTTGAGCCAGTAACACGTACGATACTTTACCACCCGGCTGTATTCCTGGTGTTATGAATACCTTGAGTATTGCCAGAATACGCTCACATTCCTCCCGGTAACGCCAGGCTCCAGCACGCCCTAGATCTCTTGGCCGTGAGCTTGCATTTGCAGGAGTAGCCTCGAGTGCCTGGCTCAGGAGTTTGGTCACTAGTTGGCCGAGAGCACCTTTAGGGATATGGCCCCCGTATATCTCGTTTAGCCTCAAGTAGAGAGCCATCTTGAGCCAACGAGGTATGCGGACATGGAGATCCACGAGATCGCCTAGATCAGGATGTACATCTACGTGTCTAGACTTTGTAGTCAAAAGTTCTACTGAACACGTCTTTGTATTATACTCCTGGGCTTCTCCGGGCCGTTTAATGAGAAGATATGTCTTCTCCGTGCAAGACATAGGCACTCACCTCATGCACATACGGTTCTGGTTGGTCGTGACCTCTGGTCCTGCAAATGCACCGACACGCTAAGCATGGTACTGGCGTGCTCCTGGCCTGGCCGCCCGGGCCTCGTTTCGGGCCTCTTTGGTGCTACAGGTGTAGCACCGCGAGGGCGGGTTACCTCCTCGTCCATCCTAGCCCAGGCTTCTAACGGGCTCGTGGGGGCTCCAAGTGCTACACCTGTAGCGCTCAGGAACAGGCCCAGCTCGTTTAAGGCCCTATTGAGTTTCTCACCCTTCAAACGCAGCAATCGGTCTACGTCAGCCATAGCAAGTGCGTAGAGATCCTCGGGCTTGACGTGCATACCGAACTCGGCTAGCTTACGTGCTAGGAGCTCCCGCTTTCTGTGCTCGGAAGCCTTAATCAAATCGTGCCAGCTCATGCGAGTTACAGCGAAGACCTCTATCTTCCCGCCATCAGCTATACTGGCTATGGCCTGGGCTATAGTACCAGCATCACCCTCAGTTGGGCACCACAGGACGCTCTTCTGAATGGAACTGAAACAGATGCCAGCCTCAGCCAGCTTGGTTAACTCGCGCCTAAGCTTCCACCTTGGAGTGCCAACCGGTAAGTCATAGATGACCAGGTAGCCAGCTAGGCCGTGTGCCTTGAGGATCTTCAGGGGGTCCTGGGTGCTACAGGTGTAGCGGCTCTGCTCTCTATTCATGGCCCCTATCACCTTCATCGGGCATAAGGATTGGCTTCTTCTCTAACTCCTTAATGATCGCCCACGTTTCGGACGTAATACACCCGTGCTGCATGAGGTCTCCGTCTATACGCCTCAGAAGTCTTAGTAGCTCACATGCTTGCTCGCGCTTGAGGATTACAGGCGCTTCCACGAATGGGCATTCTAGGCCCTCTGCTACGCCATAAAGGCGGCAGATCACGGGTCTAACGGGATATATCTCACATAAGCCATCTTCTGGCCTGTAGTATGGGCACCTATCGAATAGTGATTTGGCGAACTTCTCCTTAAGCCCGCGTTCTCTCAGCCAAGCTGTAATGACAAGCCACTCACAGTAAGCCCAATCATGAGGACCGCAACACGCGCCGCACCTCAGACAGCCTGGTAGATCAGGGATAACACGCCAAATGACCTCTAAAGCCCTCCTGATCTCAGCTAAGCCTATGCCACCACCATCTGGCATTAGCACGCCAAAGGTCCTTAGCTCACCCTCAAGCTCCTTGAGCCTGGCCTCTACCTCGCCCAGAGTGCGCTTGACGTGCTGGAGTAGCTTGTATAGGTGCTTGAAGCTCTCGGCCAAGCTCTCCTGGCTTGATAAGGGCACTATATATTCGTCGAGTTCGCGGCCAACGTCAATACAAGCAGCCTTTATCTCGCGACCACATAACGGGCACTTGGCTATCCAGATCTCGTGCCCGTGACCATCTTCCTGACGCCTGACTACCTCGGCCGTGACCAAGCGACCGCAAGCATCGCAGCGGACCTGGATCTTGATCTTAATGTCAGAACTCACGGCCAATCACCTTACGCCATGAAGTTCTCCAGCGCCCACATGTCCGGGCTCTTCTCAAGCCCTGCAAGCCACTTCAGATAGTGTGCCAGGCTCAGGAGCCCAGCCCCACCCGGGCATCCTGAGCCTCTGAAAGGCTCTTTAGGCACGTGCCAGTACCGCTCCCATACGCCCTTGCGCGTCTCCCCCTCCCATA
Organism: uncultured Candidatus Bathyarchaeia archaeon; assembly: GCA_964638535.1. Classification (GTDB taxonomy): domain Archaea; phylum Thermoproteota; class Bathyarchaeia; order EX4484-135; family EX4484-135; genus EX4484-135. The sequence continues at coordinate 6,676 of CAZWYW010000018.1, forward strand.
TCTTGCCCTCCTTGAGGATCAGCTTGTTCAATTCCTCACCGTTAAGCCATAGTAGCCAGTCGCCAGTGGGAAAGGCCCAGTCGTTGAAGAAAGCGAATATGTACCGCTTGCCCTTCCTAGCCCCATATCTGGCTTTGCTGGGCAGGACGAATACCCGGCCTTTGAGCACCATCTCATGCCACGCGAGTTCGGTCCCGGTTACCTCTATCTCGGCGATAACACGATCTCTGTACTTCACGTATATGTCGGGCAAATGCTCTGGTCTCTCGCCCTGTTTCTTACCTGGTATGCGCCTTATCACGAATCCCTTAAGGTGCTCCTCACCCTCATGCCTGGGCCTGAGCAGTATCCTCAAGCCGTACAGCACGAAGCGTTCTCTATACGCGCCTTTCTCCCTCGGCTTCCCCTTGTACTTCTCCCTCAGGACTTCCTTGCGAGATAAAGAAAGGAGCCTAGAGCTCACGGCCATTATCACTCACTCTCACCAGCCTGTTTTTTCCGACCTTTCTGGCCCCGCCGGCTCTCCTGGGCTCTCGCACGCAGCTCCTCAATAGGGGGAAGCCCGAGCCAAGCTGCTAAAGCACGGTCCAGATCAACCGGCGCCACGCGTTCTGCCATCTTGCGGGCCTTGAAGTTCGCCTTGAGCGTAGTTGACTCCGACTTGTAAGGCCAGGGCGGCATTTCAGCCTGGGGGCCTTGGCCGCGAGTCCTCCAGATCGCCCTCTGGAGGTGCCGAGGGGAGAACGGCCACGACAAGAAAGACGTGCTAGAACTCGCGGCCAAGGCTATCCCCCCTAAAGCATCTTGACCAGCCAACGCCCATATAAGCCCAGATGTGGCTTATCAAGAGTCACGATCTGGATGGTGACTGCACCTAGACGCTCGCGGCCAGCTTGATTGAGTATGCCGGCTATGGCGTAGAACGCGTTCTCGGGCAGCACATCCACGCCCTCACGGTAATCACGCTTATTAATGGCCGTGAACTCCTGGCCCCCTGGGGAGCTCCCAGGCTTAACTGGCCCGTTAAGGGGAGAGGGGTGGCCTCGGGGGCGGGATCCAAGCCTGGGAGCTACTCCCCGGTTCTCAACCATGTCAGATCACCTCACGATGATGCCAGGCCTTATCGTGAAGTCCTTGAAGAACTCCTTGAGCCAGCGCTCAGCTTCTTCACGCTTCTTCCTCACTCTAGCTTGCACGCTATCCGTATGCCAGAGACAAGCATGATCTATGATCAACAGTATCTCATGCCTATATATCGTGCCGTCTTTCTCGGCCGTGAGGATGAGGTAGCCAGCAGACCAGTCCTTCTTCGTGCGCCTGATATAGTCGCGCCTCAGCTCCTTAATGCCCTCACGTTCAAGCTCAGCCCTGAACTCTTCAGGATCCATTATCCTGATAAGCTTCCTCAAGATCTCACCACCAGTCTGGGAGCTCTACATCTGGTCCCCGGGTCCAGAGGTCTAGGAGTTCCGCGATAGGGCCGCGAACCAACTCGGATACCTTAGCGAAATCAGCGTCTCGCATGACCTTATCCAGCTCTAAGGCAAGTTCCTCAGCACGTTTAGCTACCTGAGCATACCACTCTCGCGCTTTCTTGTAGTTCTCGACCGTTTTCCTAGCTTCTGCTATCCTGTCCTCTACATCACCTAACTCGCATAAGAGGCGTCTCGCGATCTTGCCCTCTCTAGCACGCTGCTCCTCTAGCTCACGTTTGAGCTCATCTTTCTTAGCTAAATAGCGACCTAGCGTCTCCTCAGCATCACGTATGGCCTTAGCCAGATGCTTCTGCTTACTCCATGCCTCATCACATATCTCGTTGAAGCGCCTGATGACCTCACCCACCTCGTGTAGCTTGTGCACCATGTCATACGCCTTAGCCCAGGCAGCCCGGGCATCCTCGTGCTCATCTAGCTCTATGACTACCTCAATGCGCTCGTTCTCGTACTTGCCCGGGAAGTTAAACAAGCGGGCGTAACGGAGCTCACGCACCTTCATGGCCTCACCTCCCAGAAGAACTCAGGCACTCGGCCCCTCTGACCGCCGTTGGTCGCGAGTACGCGCTGGGCTTGGCCTTGGCTCCTGGCCCTGTCTGCCCCCTGGGTCTCCCGGATAGGCACGTAAAGGATAGCTTCGGTGTCTAGGTCTTCATCATAGGTCAGATATACAGCGAGCCTATCTCCCTTGCGGATGCCGAGACGCTTGACCAGCCGCGCGGGGATAGTTACCTGGATGCTATCGCCACGCTTGACAGCCGACACCACATCTACTATCTTGGCCATTTCTCCCACCCGGTAGTCCACTTCTTGGTAAGCCGGAAAGGGTATATAAGAGTTTCTGGTAAACCAGAAATTGGCTTGCCAAAATGTCTAAGTGAACGTTATTAGTGGACTCCCAATTCCTAGAAGCCGAGATGTGGTTAGCTAAGCTTGAGAAAAGAGGGGCCTTGCGCGTTCTGTTCTACTTATACAACAAAGAGCAAGCGACGATAACGGATCTTCGGAAAAATGTGAAAGTCGCAACCGATACTCTCTACTCAACATTAGAATTGCTCCTAAATCTGGGGCTTATCACAAAAACCGAGAAAGAAACTTTCCCATTCGCTACGTATTATAGTCTCACAGACCTTGGTCGCGACATAGCTAAACATTTAGCTCGCATAGAGGAAATCCTAGCTAGGGCAGAGCAGAGGCCCGGGTAAAACTTATGATGTGATAATCCACCTTGACATCGGCTACACGACCGTAGGGTATAGGACTACGCTGACCGTGGGCTAGTTCTCCGTCTTGGAACTCTTGGACCCGGAGAACTAAGGGAGGGGTGGGTGGAAGTAAGGTGTTTAGAGTTGGAGGTCGAGGTCCTTAGACTTGGAGAAGCTTCACTTAGCCCTCCCCCTGTCAGTTGGCCGTGAGCCTAGATGCCTTATATAATGTGGGGCTCGCGACCGAGTTCTTGAGGGCGGGCTGGGAGTATGACTGAAGCCGATTACGTGAGAGGCCTCAGTGACGGCTTCGCCCTCGCGCTAGCGGCCGTCAGGGATGCGAGAGACATCGATGATGTTATAGAGCGTATAGAGGCTATGCGCGAGCTAGCCCTGGAGGGCGCCATCGAACAACTCCTCAAGCGGCGTAAAGCTGAGGTGGTGAGAACATGAGGGAGTATGAGCGAGGTTTCACAGACGCCTTAGAATTGGTCGCGAGTGAGTTAGAAGAAGCCAAGGACCTAGAGGATGCTAAGGCTAGGGTCAAAGCCCTACTGGGCTTAGCCCTAGAGCACAAGATGACAGAGCTCAAGCGCAGATTAGGCTACGTAGTCCTCAGGCGTGATTAATGGAAAAAGACTCTCCCAGCCAGAGCGCCCCAACCCCAATATATTTTTTGGGGGTGGTTTTGATCGCACTCTTTAGTGAGCGGACGAGCATTCGGCTACTTTACTCTTATGACGTGAACTCCTAGCGTGGCTAAAATATCCTTTGATTTCTCGATCTTGTCCTCGAGCGTCATGAAGTCTTTGATGCCGTGATTTATCATATAAACAAAGTGCATTATATCACCTGCCCCCACGATGTGTCGGAATGCCATTTTTAAGGCAAGTTCTATAGCCTTGAGGTGCTCGATCGTAATTTCAGTATTATAATCATGATCTCTGAGTAAATCTCCACGGTCGGGTAATATTCTCTCGACATTCAACTTCTTCAGAAGCCAACGGATGGTCAGGTCAATTTTATCTCTGGGATCTTGAGCAAATTGCTCAATCTCAGGCGGGAACCTATATCTCACCTTCGTCTGCCTTGAAAGAACAGCCGCTAATTCTACTAATGACCAAGCCGATATACAGAAAGGCCCCCTTAACTCTTCAACAGCTTTCCGTGCTATCTTATGATGTGCTTCCTCTCTGAATCCGTAAGCTATGATTACGTTGGTATCCAAGTAATACATATTAATCTCGCACCTCTCTGACCAACTTAACTGCATCAAATGGCTCACTAGCTCTTGGCTCAAATCCGGATTCTATCATTATCTCAGCTAACGTATCTAACAACGTATTTCTATCGACATTATTCTCACCTTTCCACCTCACCGCTATCCATATACCGTAGTGCCTAGAGAGGGGAGCTATTCTCTCTTTCCATATCTTTAAAGCATCACTGGCATTGAGATCTAATACAAGTAGTATATAGACTCCGTAAGTATCGTCTCTCTGCGGAATAGCCTCTCCAAATTCTCTTAACCACCTACATAGGAGAGTTACAACATTGTCCTGTGTAGGTTCTGTTTCTAAAACTATTGGTGATGATGAAATCAGAAGATGCTTGGGCTCTTTACTGAAGACTACAAACTCAAGGACCTCTCCTAATGTCTCATACCTTAATTGCTCGTATCCACTCTCATGAGCGATCTGTTCAAGTACTTGCGACATGTTCAGACCCTCCTTAAGACCGCTACTAACTTCTCCTCGAAGTGCTTAAGGAATTCTAAAAGCTTACTCCTTTCATCGCGATAGACTATGATTATGGTGTATAGCCCATCAGGACCTTTCCATCTCGTCCAGAGGGGAAGCAGCCTTAGCTCTAGAAATTTAATTGAATTTGGCTCGCCAGCTACAAAGGAGCCTCCTACTAACTTAAGGTTATAACCGATGATATCGGCAACCTCGAGGTCATGACCCCTTAGTAGCCTTAAACGTCCTATTCTGGCCTTCACGTTAGCCATTAATTCGTAAAAGAGGGCTTTTCCTGGGTCTGTGCCTAAGTCTTTTAATACGTTCTCCACTTCGTTGAATACTGCCAGAACGTCAGTGGGCCTCTGTCCTTCAACGTATAATACTCTTCTCCCATGATCATAGCCTATACTACATAGGCCTTTTGCAGCAATCACATCTGGTGGCTCTAGCGGGAGTAAACCTATTCCATCAGGAGGTTTAACCTTGATCCTCGCAACATTATAGCCCAGCTCCCTAAGCTTATGGATCAGTGATACTAAATCCAAGTTCAATACCCATACCGATGATATTCTTATTGCGACTTCCTCTATTCCGATCAATTGATCCATGTCCACTCACCCCGGCTAATGTTAAGCAGCAACTCTATATAATTGCTTTTCGTTGAAGTTAGATTCAGGATCAGCATTTTTCTCAATCGCCAAAGGTAGCTTCCCCCCACCTTGAGAAATGCCTCTTCACCCCACTCTCTATTAGCCCGGACTTTCACGGGCTTAGGCAGCGGTCTGAGGATTATAGCATTTTCTCGCACATCGATGAGGAGCTTATCACTAGGCTTCAGGTTTAATTCCTTGATTTCCTCAGCCGATATGACAATACGTTCTTCACCATTCACGACTACTACCTTCACGGCACTCATCCCTACGAGAAGTACCTAATCTGGCTAGATAAGCTTTGTAAGTGTCAACCTTTGATCACCTTGAAGGAATTTAGGGGATCTTAAAGTGAAAAATAAGAAAAAGTCAGGTGTAATATTTCTAAAACCCAGGACTTTCGTCTGCAATATCCTGCTCCTAGCCCCGCCTGATGGTCACATAGCCTAGTCTGCGCTTTAACTCCATCATCTTGTGCTCTAAGGCCAGGCTGAGTAGTAGTCTGACTCTCGTCCTAGCATCCTCTAAGTCTTTGGCATCCTCCAGCTCACTCATTACTAGCTCTAAGGCGTCTGTGAAGTCACGCTCATAATTACTCATGCTTCATCACCTCTTCTATCCTGCGCGAGATTATCTTCTCTACAGCACTCCTCATGAGGATGAACCCTCACTGAGCTGGGCCACACATGATCAGGAGCCGCCGCCGTAAGGTCCTCTATGCCCTAATCAGGGAGTTCGAGCGCGTCTTCGGTAGAGAGCTAGATGGCCGTAAGAAGCTCCAGAAGCTCATGTTCTTAGTAGAGCACTAGATCCCAGCGCTCTACTAATTCACTCTCTTCTCTAATTTACTCGCAACTAAGCGAAATAAAGGTTGCCTTTAGGTAGCTCCACAGGGAGATAACCTTAAGGTGCGAGAAACCGACAAAAATGAGGAGGAAGAGTCCTAATTGGCCATGAGTCCCGCCTTGGCTCTTAGCTCGGCCAGGTAGCGAGCATATCGGGCGTAGTGCTGCTTGGCTAGCTCTAGCTTGGCTAGGTAATGCCTGGCTCCCACGGTCCTGGCTGCTCGGCCCTGTATGAAGTCGGCTACGCTCTCTGGCACACCTAGGGCCACGAGCTTGGTGAAGACGAACTTGCGCACGTACTTGGCTAGGACTACGCCTCTCTTGACCTTCTTCCTATAATACTGCTTGGCTGCGTTCTCGCCTATGGGCTTGAACCCCCCAGAGGCTCTTAAGGCCCGTATGAGTTGGATCGTGTACGGCGTGAGGAATACGTATGGCTGTTGCTTAGAGCCACTCGTCCTGCTTAAGGCGTAGATGTAGAAGCCCTCTGGCGCTTCCATTAGGCACTTCTCATCCCAGCCATTGAGGACCTCTATGGCATGGACCAGCCTAGCACCGCTGTCTAGAAGCACGTTGTAGAGAGCCCAGTACTTAGGATTAGCTTCGGCTAGGACCTTTAAGCTCCTTATGATGTCTTCCTCACTTGGGACATGGCAATCGTGCCCGCAGCGCTCTAGCTTGACTAACTTACGCCATTTGTCTAAGAGCTCCTCGGGCCAGCCCAGCCACTCAAGGAAGTTAAAGAGGTTCTTCAGGGCCAGCTTAAGGTGCCTCTGCCCTCTCCCACAAGCCATTACAATGGCCCTTATGTCCTCGTCAGAGCGTATCTCATGGCCAGATAGGTAGCGATCCAGGTAGCTTAGCAGGTCCCGTCTGTGCTTCTCGCTATGGCCAGCTATCCTCTCGGACCATGCAATGAAATCAGCTCTCAGCTCATCCCATCTCACGACCAACTCCTTAGCCTGTTGAGTCTCCGGTCGGGACACCGGCCTCTCGGTCGAGGTAACCGGCCTCAGAGTTTGGTTACCCTCACAATAATGGCTGTGGGCATAAGCACTCATGACAGAGGACCCCGTTCTCAGCTCCGGCCTTTGAGACCGCCTTGAAATGGGGGGTGTTGGGGGGCGAAGCCCCCTAACCGTGGTGCGGCCGCCGGGATTTGAACCCGGGTCACCGGCGTGGAAGGCCGGTGTCCTAGTCCAGGCTAGACTACGGCCGCCTCTGGGCGCTTGAGCCCATCGGCCCCTCTTATCCCTTTCGCATGAGGGCCGCTACTTCGGATAGGTGCCTGGCTGCTCTCACGACATCCGGCCCTACCTCGTAGAGGCGCCCCTTCTCGATCACAAGGTGCCTGACCGGGACCGGAAGGCCCGTGAGCCTGAGGGCCTGTTGGAGGGCGAAGTGCACTTGTAGGCAGTGGGGTGAGCCATCCACGGTCAGCACGACGAGCTCAGCCGGGCGCCCCATGACGAGCATGGTAGCTAGCTTGGCCGTGATATGGCTTATGTGCTCTCTCTCTAGGCACACACTTAGGGCAACGCGCCCCTCCGCCTGCTGGGCCAGGAGCTCCGGCCATTCGTGTCTCAGGCACTCGCTGTAGATGAGGACGCTGGCCCCACGTACGTCCTTGGCCGCCACGCTGGTGGAGAGCAGAGGCCTGAGTTCCAGCAGCCCGTGCCTGGCATGGCCAGCGCTGCCTGACATAGCTGGCGTCTTAACGGCCCAGCCCTATTAAGACCGTCGTCGCCTGGGCACAGCCGGAAGACTTATATACTTTTGCTAAGGCTCAGTGAAGGCTGAGGGAAATAAGGTTGACAAAAGCCTTAGTCATAGGTCTTGATAGCGTCGAGCCCAGCTTGGTTTTCGAGGAATGGCGTGACGAGCTCCCCACGCTCTCCGCCCTGGCCAGAGAAGGCCTCTGGGGCCGCGTGGCCACGACGGTGCCGCCCATCACCTGCCCCGCTTGGCCAGCCAGTTTAACGGGCCTGAACCCAGGTTACCTGGGCCTTTACGACCTGAAATACCGTGAGCCAGGTACTTACACGCGCTTCGGTATCGTGAACTCGCGTATGGTGAGCAAGCCGAGGATCTGGGACTACCTAGCGCGCGCCGGGAAGCGCTCCATCAGCCTCTTTGTGCCAGTTACCTACCCGCCGCCACGCGTGGAGGGCATCTTAGTAGCCGGTTTCCTCACGCCCAATGTGCATTCGGATTTCACTTACCCGGCCAGCGTCAGGGAGGAATTGCTGAATGTAGTCGGGGGGCCGGACAATTATATCATAGATGTGTACGATTACAGGCGTATCCCGCCCAGGCAGCTCTACGAGCAGCTGAAAGCCAAGACGGTCCACGATTTCAAGATAATAAGGCACTTCTTGGCTAAGGAGCGCTGGGACTTTTTCATGACCGTCATCATGAGCATAGATAGGGCCCAGCATACCCTCTGGAAGTTCTTCGACAGAGAACACCCCAGGTTCGTAGAGGACTCAGAGTTGGAGGGCGGCCTCTTGGACCTCCACAAGCAGATAGACGCCGAGCTGGCCAAGACTTTGGAGTTGGTGCCGCCGGACACAGCCGTGATAATAATCTCGGACCACGGGGCTAAGCGCATGTATTACCGCATAAATGCTAACGAGGTCCTGGCCGAAGAAGGCTTCCTGAAGCTAAAGGAGAAGCCTAAGCGCCCCACGGGTTTGGCCGAGCTAGACCAGAAGGGCCTCATAGATTGGGAGCACACGGTCGCCTACGCGCTGGGGGCCTACATCGCGCAGGTGTTCATCAACGTGCGCGGCCGCGACCCCAAGGGCGTGGTAGCGCCCGGCGAGGAGTACCTAGCCGTGAGGGAGCAGGTAGCTGAGGCGTTGGCGTCCGTTAAGGGGCCGAATGGCAAGAAACTGGATAACCGCGTGATAACGCGTGAGGAAGCCTATGAGGGCGAGAAACTAGACCTCATGCCCGACGTGACCGTCTACTTCGATAACCTGCATTACGGCTCTAACGAGGCCGTAGGCTTCGGCAGCCCTTACAGCCTAGAGACGGTTAAGGGACCTGACGACAGCAACCACGGCGAGTTCGGCATGTTCATCCTTAAGGACCCCGAGGAGCGCGTCAAGGGGCGCGCCGAGGGGCTCCGCATAGAGGATCTCTGCCCGACCGTGCTCGACTTGCTGGGCCTGCCTATCCCGCCGGGCCTGACGGGCAAGAGCGTCTTAAGGGCCTGAAGAAAGGCCGGGGGCGTGGTAGCATGAGGCTGGGCGAGCCACACGGCGGTAAGCTCGTGGACAGGCTCGTTGTGGGGCCTAAACGCGAGAAGCTCGTCGAGGAAGCCCGCGAGATGCCTAAGGTCGTGTTGGACCAGAACACGGCCATGGACCTCTGGCAGATAGCCACGGGCGGTTTCTCGCCTCTGGAGGGCTTCATGACCCGCGCCGATTACGAGCGTGTGTTAGCCGAGGCCAGGTTGGAGAACGGGCTGGTATGGCCTCTGCCCGTGGTCCTACCGGCCAAGCAAGAGGAATTCGCGGCCCTCAAGGAGGGCGACCAGGCAGCCCTGGTGAGCGCCAGCGGGCGCATCCTAGGTGTCATCCGGGTGGAGGAGAAGTTCTCCGTGGACCTCAGGCGTGAGGCCCTGGCTATCTACGGCTATGATGACCCCGAGCACCCGGGCGTAGCGAAGGTCCTGAGGCGTTCTGACCTGCTCTTGGGCGGGCCCATCTGGGTGCTCGATAGGCCCGAGCTGCCCTTCGCGGACGTCTGCCGGACGCCAGCCGAGCTGAGGGCTGAGTTCAAAGCGAGGGGCTGGCGCACCGTGGCTGGCTTCCAGACGCGCAACCCACCGCACAGGGCCCATGAGCATCTCCAGCGCATAGCCCTTGAGCTCTTAGATGGCCTCCTCATCCACCCCGTGCTGGGTGAGAAGAAACCTGGCGACTTCAAGAACGAGGCCATCATAGAGGCTTACAAGTGGCTGATAGAGAACGTCTACCCGCCTGGCCGCGTGGTCCTCTCGGGCCTGGCCACCTGGATGCGCTTCGCCGGGCCTCGCGAGGCCGTCTTCCACGCCCTCGTGCGCAAGAACTACGGCTGTACGCACTTCATAGTAGGCCGCCTCCACGCTAGCCCGAGCGGCTGGTACCGCGATTACGACGCACATGATTACATGAGGCAGTTCGGCACGGAAGAGTTGGGCATAGAGGTGCTCTTGCTCAAGGGGCCTTTCTACTGCCGTGCCTGCGGGGGGACGGCCACCGAGAACACCTGCGGCCACGGGGAAGCCGAGCGCGTGAAGATAAGCATGACGACCATAAGGGCCATGCTCCGCGAGGGGCGCGAGCCACCGCCCGAACTCATAAGGCCGGAGGTAGCCAGGATAGTGGCCAGGTACGGCTTCGTCTAAGGGTGGGGCACGTGGATTTCTGGCTCCTAGCCCTCATCGCCATTTTATCGTTGGTATGCGAGTACGTGAACGCCACCTTCGGCGGCGGTTACGGGACCTTGTTGGTCCCGATATTGCTTCTCCTGGGTTTCGACATAATAGAGGTCGTGCCAGCCGTCTTGCTCTCCCAGCTAGCCACGGGCGTCATAGCCGCCCTAGCCCACCATAGGCTCGGGAACATGGACTTAAGGCTGGGCTCCGAGGACCTCAAGTTGGCCTTAGTGCTCGGCTCCCTGGGCACGCTCGGCACCGCCCTGGCCGTGGCAGGTCAGCTAAGCCTCCCGGGCCACGTGGTGAGAGCTTACGTGGGCTTCATGGTGCTCGCGGTGGGTATCTCACTCCTAGCTGGCCTTAGGCTGAAGGTGCTTAACGCTTCTTTCTCCTGGAAGAAGGTGGTCGGCATAAGCCTCCTGGCTTCCTTCAACAAGGGCATAAGCGGCGGGGGCTACGGCCCGCTGCTGTCCGGCGGCCAAGTGCTCTCGGGCGTGGGGGAGCGCAAGGCCATAGCTATCACGGCCTTATCAGAAGCCATAACATGCCTAGCGGGCCTCCTGGCCTACCTATTGGCTTTTAAGCGGCTGACCTGGGAGCTCGCGGCCGCCGTGGCCTGTGGAGCCATGATATCCGCTTTCCCCTCGGCCTACTCCGTGATGAAAGCCGACCCCAAGCACCTGAGGATAGGCATGGGCGTCCTGATAACGGCCTTGGGGGTGGCCATGCTCGTAAGAGAACTCGCCACGGCGCTCGCGTGACCATTGCCCTCTTTAGGGAGACGTTTATTAGCTCATGGAGCCTAAACACCACAGGGAACAGCAATATGTCTCGTGGGGGGAGACGGGAGCCACTGTGGGGACTCGCGACCACCCCCACGCCCGAGGTGAGCGTGGAAGCCGCCCTTGGGGAAGCCGCTAGGGGCCTGACCTCTCTCCCCGGCGTTCTCTCGGTCATGGTATTTGATGAGAAAGGCTCCGAGTTCTTCAGGTGGCATAGGACGGCTCTAGATAGGGAGAGGATAGGCATCACGGGCTCTGACGTCATCGGCCTGCTGAAATGGATCATGTTCCTCCTGAAGAAAGCCAGCTCCGGAAGTCTCGAGCACATGGTCGTGAAGGCCGAGAACAACATAATCGTCATCCAGGCGGCTGGCAGAGGTTTTCTCGTGGCGATAGCTGATAAAGCCGTTAATCTAGCTATGCTCCTGATAAGGGTGAGAGATGCTGCTAGTGATATATCCAAAATGATGAGGTAGGCGCTCCCCGGGCCAGCGGCGCCCTCATCGGGCCTTTTTAGTACTCATAGAACCCGCGTCCGGCTTTCCTGCCGGTCCAGCCCTTGGCTACGTACTCCTCTAGCAGCGGGCAGGGCTTATAGAGTTCCAGCCCGTGCTTAGCGTAGAGCTCCTGGAGCTTCTTCAGGACCACGTCCAAGCCCATCTTGTCCGCCTGCTCACAAGGGCCGAGGGGCCAGCCCGTGCCCAGCTTCATGGCCGTGTCTATGTCCTTCGGCACGGCCACATCGTCGTACACTATCCAGGCGGCCTCGTTTATGGCCACGGACCAGGAGCGAGACGTATCCCACTCGCCTACCTTATCGAAGGGGATGCGCGGCCTGCCAGCCGACCAATCGTAGAAGCCGGCGCCGGTCTTCTGGCCTAGCTTGCCGGCCTTCACCATCTCCTCCACCAACGGGCAGGGCTTAGCGCGATCGCCATAGGCCTCGTACATGACCTTCCCGACCTCGTAGACTATGTCTAGGCCCACGTAATCGGCCAGCTCGAAGATGCCCATGGGGAAGCCGGCGTCGTACTTCATGGAGGCGTCCACGCCCTCCTTATCCGCCTCGCCCTTGTAGACGGCCCAGAAAGCATCGGCGAACACAGGCATGAGGATGCGGTTCACTATGAAGCCCCGCACGTCCTTCTTGCACAGCACGGGCGTTTTGCCTAGCTTCTTCGCCAGCTCTATCACGACTTGGACGGTCTCGTCACTGGTATCCTCGCCCTTGATGACCTCCACGAGTTGCATGAGCTGGGGCGGGTTGAAGAAGTGCATGCCAGCTACCTTCTCGGGCCTGTTTGTGGCCCGCCCCATTTCCGTGATGCTGAGGCTACTGGTGTTGCTGGTGATGATGGCGTGTTCGGGCATGAGCTGGTCCAGCTTGGAGAACACGAGCTTCTTCACGTCCATGCGCTCCACCACGGCTTCTATGGCGAAGTCCGCGTCCTCCACGAAACCCTCGTACTTGGTGGTGGGCTTTATCCGTGCCAGGGCGGTCTCGGCGTGCTCGGGCCTTATGCGCTTCTTCTCCACGAACTTGTTCAGCGACCACTTTATCTTTTCTATGGCCTTTTGGAGGAGTTCGTCCTTGATATCTATCAGGACCACCTCATAACCAGCGGTGGCACATATCTGCGCGATGCCGTGGCCCATGGTGCCGGCACCCACGACGACTATCTTCTTTATGGCCTCCACACCCATTCCTGGCACCGGCACGCTAGGTGTCCCTCGGTATAAAAGATTGACGTGTTGATAGAATTGACGCGTAAGCTTAAAGCCGCGTCATAGGCCCTGGGCTCAGGTGACTAGGATGAGAAAGGTAGCCGTCATAGGCGTCGGCCACGCGAAGTTCGGCAGGCGCCAGGACGTGAACGTCTGTGAGTTAGCCTTCGAGGCCATCAAGCCAGCCCTTGAGGACGCCGGCATCACGGCTAAAGATGTCGAGTACATGCCCGTGGGCACCATAGGCATGTGGTACGAGGAAGGCCTGCCAGCTGTAGTGATAGCCGATTACTGCGGCTTATCAGGTGTCGGCCTTGCCAGGCTTGAGGCAGCCTGCGCGAGCGGGAGCGCTGCTTTATACGCGGGCTACTCGGCCGTGGCCAGCGGCATGGTAGATATAGCGCTCGTGGTGGGCGTGGAGAAGATGCGCGAAGTGGACACGCCCACAGCCGTGGAGCTCATAGGCCGCGCGGGCAGTTATCTCTGGGAGTTCGAGAACTTCGGCCTCACCTTCCCAGGCTATTACGCGCTTCACGCGACAGCGCACATGGCCAAGTACGGCACAACGGAAGAAGACCTGGCCCTGGTGGCCGTGAAGAACCACCACTACGCCACCATGAACCCTTACGCCCACTTCCAACAGGAGATAACGGTCGAGAAGGCCCTGGCCTCGCCCGTGATAGCCTGGCCCCTGAAGCTCTACGATTGCTGCCCGATAAGCGATGGTGCTGCCGCCGTGGTCCTGGCCTCGGAGGAAAAGGTACGCGAGCTAGGCGTGGACACGCCCGTCTGGATAGCGGGCATAGGCTTCGCGTCCGACTCGGGCAACCTCACGAAGAGGCAGAGCTACGTGGGCCTCATGTCGAGCGTCTGGGCCAGCCAGAGGGCCTATAAGATAGCCAAGATCGGCCCCGGCGATGTAGATTGCGCTACCGTACACGACTGCTTCACCATAGCCGAGATCATGGCCTACGAGGACCTGGGCTTCTGCAAGAAGGGCGAGGGGCCGAAGCTCATACGCGAGGAGCAGACCTACATAGGCGGCAAGATACCCGTGAACGTGGACGGTGGCCTGAAGGCCAAGGGGCACCCGATAGGCGCCACGGGCGTCTCCATGATAGTCGAGCTGACGAAGCAGCTCCGCGAGGAAGTCCAGCCCCGCGAGAGGCAGGTCCCCATGAAGAACTACGTGGCCCTGGCCCATAACGTAGGTGGCACGGGCCATTACTGCTACGTGACCATCCTCAGGAGGTGAGCAAGCATGGCATATGACCCGGCTTCCGGCACGCTGAAGAGCCGCCCCATAACGCTGCGCTACGAGATACCGGTCTCCAAGATAGCCCGCTTCTGGGAGGGCCTGGCGGAGGGCAAGCTCCTGGCCGTGCGCTGTAAGGCTTGCGGGCGCAAGATGTTCCCGCCACAGGCGGCCTGCGATCGCTGCCACTCCACGGACATAGAGTGGCTCGAGGTCAAGGGCGTGGGGGAGGTCGTGGCCTTCACGCACATCGTGGTGAAGCCTGCCTCCTTCCAGGAGTATCCTGTCTACACGCCGGCCATAGTGGAGTTCAAGGAGGACGGCGTGCGCGTCTTCGGCTGGATAGCGCCAGAGGTGCCGAAGCGCAAGGTGAAGGTAGGCCTCAAGGTAAGGGTAGAGCCGCGCGAAGAAGACGGGCGCTGGACCTGGGTCTTCGTGCCCGTTGAGGGAGAGGAGTAGAACGTTTAGCGGGTGTCCGCTGGCCTACTGCCCCCGTGGCCCGGCTTTTGCGCTCCCTTTTTGCACGGGCTCCTCTATAATAGCCTCGAAGCGAGAGGCAGTCCCTTGAGCGCCTTCTCAGGAAACCTTATACATGCCGCCTGCTCATCCAGAAGCGGCTTGCTGGGCGAGCTACTGGCTGAGGTAGGCCTTGAGGGCATCATGGACGTACATGTCCACCCCCTCCCCATGCTAGATGAGGGTGAGCTGTTGCGCGAGGTCAGGGTGGCCCGGGTGAGGCGCTGCGTTCTCCTGGCTCTGGACGTGGACCCAGAGGAACTCGAGGATAAGCGCAAGCGGGCCAAATTCATGGAGAAGCTCTTGAGCGCTGGCGTCTGGAGCCTGCAGGCGCTTGAGAGCGCCAGGGAGCTGCTGAAGCTCGCCAGGACCACGAACGAGCATGTGGCTGACATCGTCAGGAGGCACCCGAGCTTATTCTTAGGCTTCGGCTCGGTCAACCCGTCTAAACCAGCTTCCTATGTGGATGAGAAGTTGGCAGAGATAAGCGACCTAGGCTTAGTGGGCGTGAAGCTCATCCCCACTCTCCAGCTCTTCTGCCCGGATAAGGCCAGGAAGAACCTCAATAAGATACTACGCTTCTGCGAGCGAGAAGCCATGGTGGTGATGTTTCACACGGGCTGCGATCCCGGCCCCTGGGAATCGCCTGCCCTCTCGGCCTGCGCTAAGCCGAGCGCCCTAGCACCGCTCGTGAGGAAGTTTAACCGTGTGGAGTTCATACTGGCTCACGCCGGTAGCTACTCGGCCAGGGTGCCCGGCATATGGTTCCATGAGGCCGTGGAGCTGACTTCCAAGCGCGCGAACGTATGGCTCGATGTAGCAGCTGTCCCCTACGTCTTAGCCGAGGGCGATTTCGTCGAGGCTCTTAGGGCCAGGGGACTTATAGAGCGCGTGCTCTTCGGCTCCGATTACCCTGTCGTGGGTAGCTCTGGCATAGCAGACGCGGCCTCGGTGGTGCTGGCCTCCACGGAACTCACGGCGGACGAGAAAGCCGCGGTGATGTCCCTTAACGCCGAGCGGCTCCTGGGAACATGAAGTATTACGGCCCTTTTTAGGAAGGTTAATAAGGGCACTTCTGCCTCGTTCGGGTAGGGGTTGGGTATGTCGGAGAAGCCATGGTATAAGTTCTACCCAGACTGGGTGCCCCACCACATAGATTACCCGGAGGTCCCCTTGGACAGGCTCCTGAAGGAATCGGCCAGCAAGCACCCCGACGCCGTGGCCATCATCTTCGAGGGCTACAAGATGACCTACAAGGAACTCGATGAGGCCGTGGACCGGCTTGCCACGGCTCTACAGGACCTAGGCGTGGAGAAGGGCGATAAGGTAGCCATCTTCTTGCCTAACTGCCCGCAGTTCGTGATCGCTTATTACGCCATCCTCAGGGCGGGCGGCGTAGTGACGGCCGTCAACCCGCTCTATACGGAACGCGAGCTGGAGTACCAGCTCAACAACGCTGAGGCCGTGGGCATAGTAACGCTCGACTTGCTCTACGAGCGCGTGGCGAAGGTGAGGGACCGGACGGGCCTCAAGTTCGTGATAGTCACGAGTCTCAAGGACTACCTCCCCAAGCTAAAGGCCGTCCTGGGCACGCTCTTGGGCAAAGTGCCCACGGCCAAGGTTGAGCCAGCCCCAGGCATCTACTTCCTTAAGGATCTCCTGGCCAAATACCCGCCTGAGCCCAAGCCGGTGGAGATCAACCCGAAGGAGGACCTGGCTTGCCTCCAGTACACGGGAGGCACCACGGGCGTCCCCAAGGGCGCCATGCTTACCCATTATAACTTGGTGGCGAACGCCGTTCAGGCCTCTTACTGGCTGAACGCGGAGGAAGCCAAGGAGGTCCACGTGGGTGTCCTGCCGCTTTTCCACATATACGGCATGACGACCGTGATGAACTCGCCCATCTACAAGGCCGGGGTCATGGTGCTCATACCCCGCTTCGATGCCAAGAAGGTCCTAGAGGCTATACAGAAGTACAAGGCCACGGTGTTCTGCGGTGTGCCCACGTTATACGCTATGTTACTCGACCACCCAGACCTGCCCAAATACGACCTCACAAGCATTAAGTTCTGTATCTCAGGCGCTGCCCCCCTGCCGCCGGAGATACAGAAGCGCTTCATGGAGCTGACGGGCGGCGTGTTAGTGGAGGGCTACGGCCTCACGGAGGCCTCGCCCGTCACGCACGCTAATCCGCTCGACCGGACCATGAAGACCGTGAAGATAGGCTCTATAGGCGTGCCCTGGCCGGATACCGAGGCCAAGATAATGGACTTGGAGACCGGCACGAAGGAGCTGCCGCCCGGCGAGGTAGGCGAGTTAGTCATCAAGGGGCCGCAGGTCATGAAAGGTTACTGGAAGATGCCGGAGGAGACGGCCCAGGTGCTGCGCGATGGCTGGCTCTACACGGGCGATATCGCTAAGATGGACGAGGACGGCTACTTCTACATAGTGGACCGGAAGAAGGACCTCATCAAGTACAAGGGCTACAGCGTCTACCCGCGTGAGCTGGAGGATGTGCTCTACGAGCACCCAGCCATCAAGCTCTGCGCTGTCGTAGGCAAGCCAGCGCCGGAGGTAGGCGAGATACCGAAGGCCTTCGTGGTCCTTAAGGAGGGCTACGAGCCCACAGAGGAGTTAAAAAAGGAGATACTAGAGTTCGTGAACAGCAAGGTGGCGCCTTATAAGCGCATCCGCGAGCTGGAGTTCCGTAAGGAGCTACCTGTATCGGCAGCAGGCAAGGTGCTGAGGCGCGTCCTGAGGGAGGAGGAGCGCAGGAAAGCGCAACAGACTTAAAAAGCCCTAGCTAGCGAGGCGAGGGAGAGGCTCATGGGGAAGCCATTAAGCATTAACTTCGAGTTGACCGACGAGCAGAAGGAGATCAAGGCAGCTGTGCGGGAGTTCTGCGAGAAGGAGTTCACGCCGGAGCTGGCCCTAGAGCTAGACAGGAAAGAGGAATTCCCGATGGAGTTGTACAAGAAGGCTGCTAGCTTGGGCTTCACCAGCATGCGCTTCCCGGAGGAGTACGGAGGCCAGGGCTACGGCATCTTGGAGGACTGCCTCGTGGTCGAGGAGATGTGCCGGGCCGACTCGAGCCTGGGCATCGCCATCACGGCCGCTACCTTCGCCAGCGACCTAGTGTTGGTATTAGGCACCGAGGAGCAGAAGGAGAAGTACCTGCCGCCCATCTGCCGGGGTGAGTGGATATCCTCGGGCTGTTTCACCGAGCCCGCCAGGGGCAGCGACCTGGCCTCGCGGCTGGACACGAAGGCCGTGAAGTATGGCGACACGTGGTACATAAATGGCGTGAAGACCTTCATCACGAACGCGCCCGTGGCGAACTTCTTCGTGGTCCTCT
>CAZWYW010000019.1:0-22817 GCA_964638535.1 uncultured Candidatus Bathyarchaeia archaeon
CACCTGGGAGAAGGTCGGCGTCTGGCGTGGCCCGCCGCCGGGCGAGATAGAGTGGCTGGTCACGTTCTACGGGTGAACTTCCCTATAAACCAAAACCAAAAATTCCTGTTATTTTTTATGCCGTGTATTGTGTTCCAGATGCCCGGCTATCGGCTAAATTTTAAAATAGCTGCTCCACTCTGTGGTCATGGTGAGAAGTTGGAGGAAGGGCTGCTGGTCACCAAGGACCTCGTCAAGGCCTTTGGCGGCCTGGTGGCTGTGGACAAGGTGAACATAACGGTGAGGAAGAATGCCATAACGCTCCTAATAGGTCCCAACGGCGCGGGTAAAACCACCTTCATAAACGTCTGCACAGGCGTGCTGACGCCGGACGGGGGCAAGGTCATCTTCGATGGCCATGATATAACGGGCTGGCCACCGCACAAGATATACGAGCTGGGCTTCGTGAGGACCTTCCAGATACCCATGCCCTTCCAGAGCCTCACGGTTCTCGATAACGTGCTGGCGGCCATGAGGAACCCGGGGGAGAATCCGCTGAAAGCGCCTCTGAAGATGACATGGCTTAAGGTAGAGGAGGAGCACGTGGAGAAGGCGTTGGAGATACTCTGCATAGTGGGCCTGGACGAGCACTGGAATAAGCCCGCCTACTCGCTGGGCGGCGGCCAACTCAAGATGCTTGAGGTAGCCAGGGCGCTGGCCTCAGGCGCCAAGCTCATCGCGCTGGACGAGCCCATAGGCGGCGTGGACCCGGCTTACGCGGACGACATACTCTCCAAAATAAGGGACCTGAAGAAATACGGCCTCACGTTCCTTATAGTAGAACACAGGATAGATATAGCTGCCCCCTACGCCGATTACGCCTACGCCATGGACAGGGGACGTGTGATATCCCAGGGCACGCCCCAAGAAGTGCTGAACGACCCCAAGGTAGTGGAGGTGTATATAGGCTGAGGGGTGAGGGGTTATGTTAAGCGTGAAGAGCCTTTACTCGGGCTACGGGAAGCTCAGAGTGCTCTTCGACGTAAACGTCGAAGTGCCGGAGAAACAGATAACTGTCGTGGTAGGCCCTAATGGCGCCGGCAAGACTACGTTGTTAAACAGCATCATGGGTATCGCGGACGTCTTCTCTGGTGACGTGCTCTTCGAAGGCAAGAGCATCTTGGGCATTCCGACCTACAAGCTGGCCAGGATGGGCATCTCCTACGTGCCTCAGATGGGCAATGTTTTCGCGGAGCTCACCGTGCTCGAGAACCTCAGGATGGCCGGTTACATGCTTGAGGAAGACGAGCTGAAAGACAGGCTGGAAGAGGTGACCAACATGTTCCCGGTCCTCAAGAAGTTTATCCAACGCAAGGCCGGCACGTTGAGCGGCGGGGAGAGGCGTATGCTCGCCATAGGCATGGGCTTAATGAGGAAGCCTAAGGTCATGCTCTTAGACGAGATGAGCACGGACCTGGCGCCTATCATAGCCAAGAGGGTGATGGAGAAGGTGGTAGAGCTTAGGGATGAGCTAGGCATCACCATTCTCCTAGTGGAGCAGATGGCGAAACGCGCGTTAGAGATAGGCGATAGTGCTTACTTGCTCGTGAGCGGGCAGATAAGGTTCGCTGGCAAGGCAGAAGAGCTCTTACACCACCCAGAGCTGGCCAGGCTCTACCTGGGCATAAAGGAGTGAGGGACTACCCTGCCGAGCTGCCTTTTTCGCATCTCCATGCAATAGTTCCGGTTAAGCAGGACCGCCCCTGTATCACCTGGGTTTCGAAGCCTTATATCGGGCCTCAGCCCAGCCATCTCGGCCATGCGACCTATCGACTTCATCCACATCGCCGACCTCCACCTGGGCTACGCACAATACAACCTCGAGGCGCGCCTTGAGGATTTCAGTAACGCCTTCAGGGAGGCCGTGGATAAGATCTTAGAGGTTAAGCCAGATTTCGTGCTCATCTGCGGCGACCTCTTCCACCACCCCAGGCCATCGAACGTGGTACTTGAGTTCGCCATAGAACAGCTCTGCCGTCTTAAGGCGGCCCGCGTGCCCGTCTTAGCCGTAGATGGCTCCCATGACTCGGCCCCTAATTCCATCACGGGCACTATCTTGAGGCCCCTGGCCAGCGCTGGTCTCCTGACCTACCTGCCCAAGTGCCCCGGCTCCTGCTGGGAGGGGCCGGGCTGCTACGTCTACGGCGTGGGATACCTACGCGGGAGGGCTAAGAAAGCCGAGCTAGAAGAATACCTGCGCGAGGTGCCACCGACCCCCGACCCCTCTAAATTAAACGTCATGGCCTTTCACTTCGCCCTCGCCTTAGAAGACCTGAACTTGCCCGGTGCCCTGGACCCCAGCCTCCTGCCCAATGGCTTCGATTACTACGCCGGCGGCCACATCCACAAGCCCGTGCTGTTGAGGCTGGCAGAGGTGGGCCTGCCCGGAGAGGGTTACCTAGCTTACAGCGGCTCCACGGAGACCGTGAGTTACCGCGAGGCAGGCTACGATAAGGGCTTCTACTTAGTCCACGTCTCGACGGACAAGGACATAGAGGTAGAGCGCATTAAGTTGGAGGGCGTGAGGAAATTCCTCGTCTTCGAGGAAGACATTACGGGCCTGGCGCCCCAGGAGGCCACCAAGCACTTAGTGGAGCGCGTGAAAGCCATGGACGAGAGGGGGGCCGTGTTAGTGCCCGTCATAACAGGCGAGCTGCCCCCCGGGGCCTCGGCCAGCGAGATAGATTTAGCGGCCATCAGGATGGCCGCCGAGCTTACCCTGACCGTGAGACCTGTCCTCAGGGTGGTGGAGGCCGAGCTGCCCGAGGTCACGGTGCTGGAGGAGAAGGAGGACTTAAAGGCCAGGGCCTACAGGTATTTTGTCGAAATATTTAAGGCCAGGGGCCTGGGGGAGCCCGAGAAACTAGCAGAGGCAGCTGTAGAGCTTATAGAGCCTCTCCTGGCCGGGGACGAGAAGAGGGCCAGGGAGATATTGGAGGGGCTAATGCCATGAGGATTAAGGCCGTCAGGCTCGAGAACATAAGGTCACACGTGGATACCCGCGTGGACTTCAGGCCTGGCCTTAACTGCCTCATAGGGGGCCTGGGGGCTGGCAAGACCAGCATATTATACGCCATAGACTTCGCTCTCTTCGGGGAGCCCCTGGGCCGTAGCTACGCTTATCTACTCAGGGAGGGCGCGGACCGAGCTAAGGTGACGCTCTGGTTCACGCATAACGGTTCGGACTACGTCATCATAAGGGGCCTGAGGCGCTTAGGCAACCGTATCGTCCAAGACACGGGCGTCCTGAGGCTCTTCAAGGACGGGCGTATCATAGCGGAGAAGAGGACGTCCTCTGTGGCCGAGCAGCTGGCCAGGGAGCTGGGCTTCGATTGCGAGCTCTTCAGGGAGGTCATGTGGGTTAGGCAGGAGAAGCTGAAGGAAATCCTGGATATGAGGCCGGGGGACAGGCAGAAGCTGTTTGACGCCTTACTCGGCCTCGAGGCCTTTGAGAGAGCCTGGGCTAGCCTGAGGGACCTCGAGAAGTATTACAAGCACGTGAAGGAGACCTACGAGAGAGACCCAGATGTGCTGGCGGCCGGGAGGCTAGCTGAGGAACACGCCGAGTTCGTGGAAGAGCTAGCCCGTATCTCGGCCGAGCTAGAGGAGCTCGAGCTTGAGGTAGATAAAGCAGCTAAGGAGGTAGATGAGACACGCGCCAAACTGGCGGAGCTAGAGGAGGCCAGGAGGAAATACGAGAGGTTGAGGGAGGAGAAGGCCCGGCGCGAGGCGTCCCTTAAGGAGACAGAGAGGGCCATAGAGCGCTTCGAGGCCGAGGTGAAACGCAGGCAGGCCAACATAGAACGCTTGGAGGCCGAGCTTAAGGCTCTCGTGGAGGAGGAGCTGTCGCACAGGCAAGCCCTGACGCTCCTGGGCCTAGAGTCCGGCATCACCATCGAGGAAGCCGAGGAGGAGCTGAGGAAGGCGGAGGAGAGGCTCAGGGAACTAGAGGCCGAGGCGGCTAGGGCAGAGAGGGACATAAAGGAGGCAGAGGAGAGGCTCAAGATAATATCTACGCAGAGCACCTGTCCCACCTGCTTAAGGTTCATAAGCGAGGACGACAGGCGCAAGCTCACGGCCAAGTTGGAGAAACAGATAGTGAAGAGGCGGCACGACCTCGAGGCGGCTAGGGAAGAGGCCAAGAAGCTAATGGGAGTCAGGGGCACGCTCTCCGAGGCCATAAAGGGCCTGAGGGTGGTGGAAGCGCGGAAAGCTGACCTGAAGGTCAGGCTGGAGGAAGAGCGCAATTCGCTTGAACAAGCCCAGAGGGAGCTTGACTCAGCTAGGATGAGGGCAGAGATGCTCAAGGTAGACCTCAAGGCCCTCGAGGAGAAGCTAGTCGGCCTCAGCGAGGCGGAATTAGAGGCGGCCAGGGCAGAACTCGAGGTCAAGAGCAGGAAGTTGGCGGAGCTTGAGGGAAAGCTCAAGGATCTGAGAGCTAGGAGGGACATCATAAAGGAGAGGCTAGCGGATTGTGAGAAGAGGCTGAAGTTAGCCGAGGAGAAGAAGGCTAGGGCAGAGAGAGCCGCGAGGCTGGTGGAGTTAGTGAAGCTCTTCAGGAGCGCTTACAGGGGCGTCCAGCCGCACCTAAGGACTGAGGTCGTGAGATTGGCCAAGTTCTACATCCAGAACGTGCTGAACGAGATATCCGGCCCGGAGGGCTCGGACATAATAGTCGAGGTAAGCCAGGATTACACGCCCGTGGTGAAGGTAGCCGGGAGGGAGAGGAGCATACTCCACCTCTCGGGCGGCGAGAGGACGCTGCTGGCCCTGGCCTACCGCATAGGCATGGGACACCTCATAATGCAGTGCCGGACGGGACGTGGCCTAGAGCTGCTCCTGCTGGACGAGCCCACGGAGAGCTTGGGGCGCGAGGACCTCTCCATAGACAAACTGGCGGATGCCATAGCCCGCCTCAGGGTAGTAGAACAGGTCATAGCGGTCTCGCACAGCGAGGCTTTCGCCGAGCGCGCGAACCACGTGATAAGGGTCGAGAAAGCCGATAACGTGAGCCGCGTGAGGACCGAGGGGAGGGCTTGAGTAGGCCGGGGAGGCCGATGACCGGCCTCGAGCGCCCGGGTAAGGGGCCTTTCCCCCTTAAGCACGTCCTCCTCTACTCTTGGGAGTTCAAGGCCGCCCAGAGCTTGAGCGAGGTAGCCGAGAGGCTGAGGGAAGCTAAGTTCTACGTGGTCAGGCCCAGGAAGGACGTGCTGGTCGCCACCAGCTTAGCCAGGCCGGGCGCCGTTATAATGGTGTTCTCCCAGAAGGGCGAGAGAGGAGGTGATTTAGTGCTCGTCCAGACGCCAGAGGGGCCTTATGGCTTCGACCACATAGTCAAGGCCATGCTGGTGTTTGCCAGGATAGCTGGCATAAAATTGACGGGCCTCTGGCCGAGGGGCGCCGGGCCTGCTGGCCCCTAATCGGCCAACAGCCCTATGAGCTTGAACTCCACGGTATCCACTAACCCCTTGTCCGTTATCCTAAGCTCGGGCAGGACGGGCAGCGCTAGGAGCGAGAAGGTCATGAAGGGGGCCTCCATTCGGCAGCCGAGCTCACGCCAGGCCCTCTCAAGCCTCTCCACTTTCTCGGCCACTACCTCTATGGGCTCCTCGGACATCAGCCCAGCCACGGGCAGCTCGACCAGGGCCAGCACGCGGCCCTCACGGGCCGCAGCCATACCCCCTCCGGCCTCGGCCACGGCGTTCGCGGCCACCGCCATATCTGCCGGGTTAATGCCCATCACTATGAGGTTATGACTGTCGTGGGCCACTGTAGAGGCCACGGCGCCGGCCTTCAGGCCAAAGCCCTTCACGAGGCCACGCCCTATATTGCCCGTGCCCTTGTGCCTCTCAACCACGACTACTAAGGCCAGGTCGCGCTCAGGGTCGGGCAGCACTTCACCGCCGGAAATGGATACGTGCTCCACCAAGTGCCTGGTCGTGACCTTGCCTTCCTCCGCGCCTATCACGTGCGCTTTGGCCTCTCCCTCGGCCGGCGCGCCCGGGACGTGCAGCCTGAAGTCGTCTGGCTCTAGGCGAGGTTTGTGCAGCCTCACGGTCGCCTTGGCCTTAGCCGGGTAAGGCCTTTTAACAGGCTTCACCATCATCACGCCCCCCCTGGCTACCACGGCCCCGTCGGCCACGACGGTGTGGACCTCCACGGTCTCTAGGTCGGAGAGGAGCGCTACGTCCGCCGCCCTGCCGGGCGCCACGGCCCCTATGTAGTGGTCTAGCCCGAAGTGCTCGGCTGGGTTGAGCGTGGCCATCCTTATGGCCTCCACGGGGTCCACGCCTTCCTCCACGGCCCTGCGGATCACGTAGTCCATGTGCCCCTCCCTCAGCAGGTCACTTGGGTGCCTATCGTCCGTGACGAGCACGGCTCTCCGGGCGTCTAGGCCGAGCTCCGTGATGGCCTTCACGC
Source organism: uncultured Candidatus Bathyarchaeia archaeon (assembly GCA_964638535.1). Classification (GTDB taxonomy): domain Archaea; phylum Thermoproteota; class Bathyarchaeia; order EX4484-135; family EX4484-135; genus EX4484-135. Next base: position 6,460 of record CAZWYW010000019.1, read on the forward strand.
AGGCCGCCAGGTCCTTCCAGGCCGAGCCCTCCCTTATCATGGCGTACATGCCTAACCTGAGCCTCTCAGCTACTTCCTCCGGCTTAGTGGCCTCGTGGCAAGACGATATACCAGCTGCCGCGTAGGCGTTAAGCTCGGCGCCCATGAGGCCGTCGGAATGGCCTTCCACGGGCTTACCGGTCTCTAGGGCTACTCTTATCTTGGCTAACACGCCATCATTCTTGGCCAGGACGCCCGGATAATTCATCATCTCGCCCAGAGCCGCCACGCCGGGCCAAGAAAGGGCCTCCGCTACTTCCTCAGGCCCCAGCTCTGCCCCGGCTGTCTCGAACTCGGGCGTGGAAGCTGGCACGCAGGAGGGCACACAGATGAAGACCTTGAGGGGCAGCTCACGTGATTCCTCCCATACCATCTTGAGCCCGTCAAGGCCAAGGACGTTCGCTATCTCGTGGGGGTCGGCGAATATGCTGGTGGTACCGCGCGGCACCACGGCCCTCGCGAACTCGGAGAAAACGACCATAGAGCTCTCCACATGGACGTGGGCATCTATGAAGCCCGGCGCCGCGTAAAGCCCGTCGGCCTTCACCACGTTCGTGCCCGCCCCTATGGCGTGGTCGGCCTTGCCCACCAGGGCTATCCTGTCCTTACGGACAGCTATATCCACGCCCTCCTGGAGCTCGCCCGTGAAGACGTTCACGAGCGTGGCGCCCTTTATGACCAAGTCGGCCTTCAGGCGGCCGAGGGCTACGTCTATGAGTTCCGGCAGCACCTGCCAGAGCTGGGTCCTGACGGGCTTGTAGGACAGGGCTTAAATCCCCCTATCGTGGGGGGAGCCGCCCTTTGATATAAGGCCTTATGACAGTTCCCATTCAAGGGCTTCCCGCACATATGTGACCGCAGCCCTTAAGGGCGCGGCTTCCCACGTAGCGGCCGGTGCCCACATGAAGCTTTCAGACGTGTTGGCGCGTGCCCAAGAGAAGGTGCGTGAGGCTTACGAGCTGAGGACCGAGGTCCAGAAGGCTTCTAGGCGCGTGATTAAGCTAGCAAAACGTGCTATCTTCGCGGCCCACAGGCGGGAGCTAACTGAGGCCCGCGAGCTGCTGGCGGAAGCCCGCTCAGAGTTGGTCAAGCTGAGAGAGCTCCTCATGGAGAGGCCCGATGTAGCTGGCCTAGGAATCCTGAACCCCGCTTATCAGGAGCTAGCCGAGGCAGAGGTCTTCTCGGCCCTGATGGCTGGCTCTGAGCCACCTGCGCCGGAGGACATAGGCATCCCCCACGACCAATACCTGCTCGGCTTAGCCGACGTGATAGGCGAGCTGAGGAGGCAGGCTCTAGAGGCCATGAGGGACGGGAAGCTGGCGGACGCCGAGCGTTTCCTGAGCCTGATGGAGGAGATATACATGGAGCTCATCTCGCTCGACGAAGCCCAGGCCATACTGTCTGAGCTGAGACACAAGTGCGATATAGGGCGTAGGCTCATAGAGGCCACTAGGGGCGAGATAGCCGTTGAGGCCAGGAGGGCGGCCCTCAGGGAAGCGCTCGCCAGGCTGGAGGAGGCGCTGGCAAGAGGGAGCTCAGCCGGGTCTGTTCAAGCTTAAGAGCCGGGGCCCTAAGGGCTGAGGGCTCGGCGATGCCGGAGGTATGGCTGCCCTACGGGAAGACCAAGGTGAAGCTCGAGGTCCCCGATGCGAACTTCTTAGGCTTGGTGGAGCCGAGAGACGTGCCGGGCGCGGCTGATCCTGTGGCCGAGGCCCGCAGGGCCATTGCCGAGCCCATAGGGACTAACAGGTTAGCCGATATAGTAGGGCCCGGAGATAAAGTGGTCATCACGGCTGAGGACCACACCAGGCCAGCGCCGAGCTGGGTGATGGTCCCGCCCCTGCTGGACGAGCTTAACGCGGCTGGCGTGAAGGACGAGGACATAACGGTCCTCTTCGCCTGCGGCACACACAGGGCCGTGAGGCCAGAGGAGGCAGAGCGCTTGTTGGGCCCTGAGGTACTGAAGCGCGTCCGCGTAGTAAGCCACGATTGTCGGGCGCCCGATCACATCTACATAGGGGATACGAGCTTCGGGAATAAGGTGGAGCTGAACAAGCTCTTCGTGGAAGCGGACGTGCGCATCCTCACGGGCGACATAGACCTGCACTACTACGCCGGCTACGGGGGCGGCCGTAAAAGCGTCCTGCCGGGCGTCGCCTCCGCCTCCACCATCCAGTTCAACCACGCCATGCTCCTACACCCGAACGCCCGCATGGGCGTGTTGGAGGGCAACCCCGTGCACGAGGATATGATGGAGGCCGCGAAGATGGCCGACGTAGCCTTCATCCTCAACGTGGTCATGAACGCCCGCTACGAGGTCGTCAGGGCCTTCGCCGGCGACCTAGAGCGTGCCTTCCTCGAGGGCGTGAAATTAGTGGACCAAATATACAAGGTGCCCATAGAAGAGCAAGCCGATGTAGTGGTCGTGAGCCCGGGCGGCCACCCACACGACATAGACCTCTACCAGGCCTACAAGGGCATCCACATGGCCCTCGAGGCCGTGAAGGAAGGCGGCGTGCTAGTGGCCGTGGCCGAGTGCCCCGAGGGACATGGCCATAAGGTCTTCCACGAATGGATGGCGCGTTTCAAGACATTAGAGGAAATGGAAACTCAGATAAAGGCCAACTTCAGGCTCGGGGGACACAAGGCATATTACCTCATGAAGGCGCTTGAGAAAGCCCACATAATACTTGCCTCGGCCATGCCCGAAGAACAGGTCCGCGAGGTCTTCAGGCTTGAGCCAGCCCGCACGGCCCAGGAAGGCCTTGAAAAAGCCCTCGAGATAGCCGGTAGGGATGCCTCAGTGCTCGTGATGACACACGGCAACATCACGTTGCCCACCTGCCGCTAAGGGGAGCGAGACCCGGGTTGCCCCCTCGTAAGCCTAATTTAGGTCCTTAAGGACAGCAGCTATTGACGGAGAGGGGGGCCTTGAGTTTCACGCTCAGGGACTTCAGGCCCGAGGATCTCGATAGAGTTATATATATAAACCGGACCTGCTTGCCCGAGAACTACTCCCGTGGCTTCTTCCTCAACATCCACAGGGCTTACCCGGACCTGTTCTTGGTGGCCGAGGAGGACGGGCAGGTAGTAGGCTACATAATGTGTCGTATAGAGAGGGGCGGCTTTCTGGGCCTTGGGGGGCCTAAGGGCCACGTGATCTCCATAGCCGTCTTGCCGGAGCACAGGCGTAAGGGCATAGCCACGGCCCTCCTCAAGGAAGCGCTGGCCCGCATGAGGGACCACTACGGGGCCAGGGAATGTTACTTAGAGGTGCGCGTCAGTAACACGCCGGCCATAAGCCTCTACGAGAAGCTGGGCTTCAAGAAGACCGATATCGTGAGGCACTACTACCTGGACGGAGAGGACGCCTATATCATGACCGTCCCGCTCGGCCCCTAAAGCGATTCACGCGGGAAACCCTCAGGCAGGCGACCGTGAAGGCCAAGGCCGACAGTAGCGGGACAGCTGAGAGCACTAGGCTCTCCTCACGCCCTATGGTATCGGCCACTAAACCACCCAACATGCCCGCCAGGAGGCCCGAGTTCTTGGCTACCTCGCCGGCGCCCATGGCCTCCCCCCTGAACTCCTCCTCGGAGAGCTCGGCGGGTCCCAGCATACAGCCTAGGTTGAAGAAAGGCCATATAGGCAAGAGCCAGAGGACCACCAGAGCTGTGGGGTCGTCCACTAGGGCATAAGAGGGCATGAAGATTGCGTAGCAGGCCACGGCCAACGCTAGGGTCCTGATGCCGCCAATCTTCTCGACACCCCTCTTGGCCGCCAGGAGAGCTAAGGCCGAGGTGATAGAGCTCAGGGCCCAGACCACGCCCGTGATGCCCTTTGAGTGGCCGAGGGCATCGTAGAGCCTCATCCTGGCCAGAGGGCTGGACCACTGGAGGCCCAGCCAGCTCAGGCACATGCCCGCGAGGAGAAAGCCGAAACCCTTCTCGGCCTTGAACTTGAAGGAGAAAGCGCTCGCCATGTAGGAGAGAGGGCTCCCCGCTTTACAGGGGAGACGTTCTTCCTCATAGGGGAGCAGAAAAGCCGGGAGGACTAGTAGGATCGCTAGGCAGGCGAGGAAGACGCCGCCGGGGCCCAAGTGCCTCTCAGCCGGCCCCATCAGGACCGCCCCGGAAGCCCACCCGAGGGACCCGACTAGGGCCAGGGCGGTAGTGGCCTTCTCGCGCTCGGGGTCACTCGTGATAGCAGCCATGAAGGCCGGGTAGCCCACGGCCCAGATGAAGTAGGCCGTGAAGTAGGAGAGCAGGAGGCCCCAGACGTTATCGTTGAAGGCGGCCATGAAAGCCACGGGGAAGGCCGAGGCCGTGAGGCCGGCCAACATAAAGGGCTTCCTACGCCCGTAGTAATCCGATAGAGCGCCCCAGGCGCGCGATAGGAGGGCGGCCACGGCCCCAAGGGAGTCCAAGAGGCATATCTGGAGGTAAGTGGCTCCTATATCGTAGAGCCGGAAGTTGAGGTAGGCCCAGCAAAGGCCCCAGCCCATGTTGGCCACGGCGTTCGATGCTATGAGGAACTTGGTCCCGCGCCTCATGTTCCCGTCCGGCTTAGCCACACGCTGGAGCCCAGCCTTCTTAAGCCTGCCCGGATAACCGCATGGTGGGGCCGGTCTTGAGGTTGAGGAAGGTTCAGGAGGTCGGGAGGGGGACTCTCGTCATCTCGCTCCCGAAGTCGTGGGCTAAGAGGTTCGGGGTGAAGAAGGGCACTGTGCTAGCCATAAGTGAGACAGCCCTGGGCCAGCTCCTGATAGAGCCCTTCACAGGAGGGGAGGAGGAACCAGCTCACATAGTGATAAGTTGTGACGGAAGAGCGCCCGAGGAGGTCAGCTGGTCCATCATAGGCGCTTACTTGTTGGGCTACGACACCATAGAGGTAGTGGCCCGAGGCCGCATGAGAGCCGAGGTGAAAGCAGCCATAAGGAAGGCGGCTAGGGACCTAGTGGGCTTAGAGATCGTGGACGAGGACCTCAGGCACGTCGTGATGAACTGCCTCGTGAACCCCTCAGCCGTGGCCCCCAGGAGACTCCTAGCCCGGAAGAGCGCTATCACGAAGAGCATGCACTCCGATGCCGTCCTGGCCATAACGACGGGCGATAAGGCGTTGGCCAAGATGGTGGCCGACAGAGACGAGGAGGTCGATAGGCTTTACTTCTTGCTCGTGAGGCTCCTCAGGACGGCCATAAGGGACCTGAAGTTGGCTGAGAAATTTGACCTGACACCCGTGGATTGCCTGGACTACAGGATGGCCGCCAAGCTCATAGAATCCATAGGCGACCACGCCGTGGACATGGCCAGCCTAGCCCTGAGGGTACCTGAGGGTTCAGGCCTCAAGGCCCTCGAAGGGCCGCTCTCTGAGGCCGAGGAAGCGCTCAAGAAAATGCAGGACGCGGCCGTAAGGGCCTTTCTGGCCAGGAAGGCTGAACTCGTGGGCAAGGTGAAGGGGGAGATGATGGATGAGCTTTCTAAGGCCGTGAAGGCCATAGAGGAAGAAGCCGATGTGCTAGGTGAGCTCAGCCACATCGTCCTCTCGGCGGCCCACCTCATGGGCGAGATAGCCAAGTGCTGTATAGACATAGCGGACCTCGTGATACCAGCCGGCCTGGGCCTGAGCTAAACATTTAAATCCACTGTCCTAGGGCCGGTGGTGCAGAAATGGAAAGGCATCTGAACGTAGAGGTGAAGGCGAGGCTGGGGGACCTGGGGGCTGCCAGGGAGAAGCTGGTCTCGCTGGGGGCCACCGAGGTCGGCACCTTCACCCAGACGGATTATTACTTCGAGGTCCCGAGGGGCAGGCTGAAGCTGAGGGAGGTCAACGGGTCAGATGAGGTCGAGCTGATATACTACGAGCGGGCCGATCAAGCGGGCCCTAGGGCCTGTGATGCCACCATAGTGAGGCTCCAGAGGGCCGATGCTGAGCCCCTAAAGCGTATCTTGCCCGTGAGGGCTGTGGTGAAGAAGCGCCGGTCCATCTACCAGCTCGGGCCAGCCGAGATCCACCTAGACGAGGTAGAGGGCCTCGGGACCTTTGTGGAGGTAGAGGTGAGGCTGGGCGGCGGGCTGAGCGAGGGAGAGGCCAAGGAGCTAGCCAGGGATTTGCTGGCCAAATTAGGGGTCCGCGAGGAAGACCTGGTGCCCTACTCGAACGTCGATTTAGTGCTGGAGGCCCAATCGGGTGGAGGTCTAAAAGTCCTCTGGGCCCCCTGGCGCATGACCTACATCACGCGTGCCCACGAGGCTAAGGAATGCCTCTTCTGCAGGCTCCAGGAGCCCGGCAAGGACGAGGAGAACAAGGTCATCTACAGGGGTCGGACGTGCTATGTGGTGTTGAACATCTACCCCTACAACACGGGCCACGTCATGGTGGCGCCCTACAGGCACGTAGCCGACCCCTGCGAGCTCACGCGCGAGGAACTCCTGGAGCTCTGGGAGACCGTGAACCTGGCCCTGAAGGCCATAAAGTTGGCCTACGGGCCACATGGCTTCAACGTAGGCATGAACCTGGGCCGGGTAGCCGGGGCCGGCGTGGAAGACCACTTGCACATCCACGTAGTCCCCCGTTGGCTGGGCGATACGAACTTCATGCCCGTGCTGGCGGACACTAAAGTCATATCGCAACACATAGAGGAGATGTACCGCGCGCTAAAGGACGCCTTCACCAAGGTGGGTCCCCGGCAAACCTAATAAGGCCGGTAAGCTCTTGGCCGGTCGGTGGGTGTTTTGGAGGAAGTGTTGACCCTCTTGGAGCGGTACGCGGCTATGGTGAATGAGGCCATAGAGCGCTACATACCGCGCGCTTTCGACGAGGCCTACGTGCGTTGGGCCTGCAGGGAGCCGAAGTACGCTTACGACACGGAGGCCCTCACGGAGGCCATAGCTAAGCCCTTCTGGGACTTATTGGACCGAGGTGGGAAGCGCTGGCGGCCAGCCCTCATGCTCATAATTTACGAGGCCCTCTCCGGCCGGGACGCGAAGGAAGTAGCGGATTTCGCCGTCATACCAGAAGTGATACACAACGGCACTCTCATAGTAGATGACGTAGAGGACGATAGCGAGCTGAGGCGCGGGAAGCCGTGCGTCCACCGCATCTACGGCGTGGATATAGCCATCAACACGGGCAACACCATGTACTACCTGCCCCTCATGGTCGTGCTGCGCTCCGATAGGCTGGACGAGCGCACTAAGCTACGTATCTACGAGATGTACGTGCAGGAGATGGTACGCCTGAGCTTCGGGCAAGCCATGGACATTGCCTGGCACAGGGGCATAAGAGGGGCTGAGGTCTCGGAGGAGCAGTACCTCCAGATGTGCGCTTACAAGACTGGCACGTTAGCCCGTTTCGCGGCCAAGCTGGGCGCTATCTTGGCCGGCGCCCCTGATGAACAAGTGGAGAGCATAGGGCGCTTCGCGGAAGCCGTGGGCGTGGCCTTCCAGATACAGGACGACATCCTTAATATCACCGGTGACCCGGAGAAGTACGGCAAGGAGCTCGGGGGCGATATCACGGAGGGCAAGCGCACGCTCATGGTCATCTACACGCTCCGCAGGGCCAACGAGGAAGATAGGAAACGCCTGCTTGAGATACTGGACATGCATACCCGCGACCCGAAGCTCATAGCGGAGGCCATAAACATCATGAGGTGCTACGGGGCCGTGGAGTACGCCAAGGAGGTAGCCAGGCGGCTGGTGCGCGAGGCGTGGGCAGAGGTAGATGGCTGGTTAAAGCCATCGCCAGCCAAGGAGGCCCTAAAGAGCTTAGCCCGGTTCTTGGTAGAGAGGGAGCTCTGAGGAGAAACGCCAAAAAAGAAAAAAGCCTTTGGGAGCTGGGCTCAGTAGATATTGACGACCCTACCCCTCCTCCTGGCCAACGCGATTATGACCGCGACGACCACCACGCCCACGGCTACTATTGCTAATCCCTGCGGGGTCATGAGGTAGGCTATGGGTCCTGGGCTCGGTCCTGGCCCACCACCCGGCGCGGTGGTCTGGATCACGGGGCTTGTCTCGCCGCCAGTGGGAGCGCTAACGGAATACTCAGGTTCTGCCTCGGCGGTCTCAGGCACATCTAAGCCGGTGCTCGGGTCATGCTCTAGGCTGCCGCCGTTGAAGTAGCCGTAGATGAGGAAGAGGTGGAGTGCCCTGCCGGTCCTGAGGTAGGCTAGCTCAACGGGCATTACCTCTACCGTGCCGTTCGGGTACCTGACCAGGCTGGCGTTCACGAACTTAAACCAGCCAGCCAGAGTGGCGTTCTCCGTCATGAAGCTGACCTTAAACGCTTCCCTCAGGCCGACCCTCGTCCTCACAGGCGCTTCATGGCCCATGCATTCATCTGGCCTTACGTCTACTTCCTCGCGGCCTAGCCTGACGTGGGCCATCACGCACCTACGGGCCGCCGTCTCCCTCAGTTCCTCGGCCAGGTCTTTGATGCCCTCTACGGCGTCCTCGGCGGATGTCTTGAACGCGGAGACGAAGGAGCTCACCTGGTCCCTTAACGAGGCTAGGGCGGCGATGGCCTCGGCTGCGTTAGTGGCCTGTATGGCCTGGGCGAGGGTCTGGTTGAGGGTGGTTAGGAAGTCCCTGGCCTCATCTAACAGGCCGTGTACAGACGCGGTTAAGTTAATGGCTTCCTCCTGGCCAAGCCCGGCTATCTCATCCTCTAGCTTAGAGAGCACACTATCGTGGAGTTCTAGGGCCGCCAGCTGGTTTTCTATGACGAGTGCCATCTCCTGGAGTAGGTCGGCAATTTCGTCTAGGGTGGCGCCCTCCTGGAGGGCCTCTATGGCTTCCTCGGCTAGGTCATCTAGCTCCTCACAGGCATCCAAGGTGATCTCCTTAATGGCCTTGGCCTCGTGGGCCAGACCGGCTAACAGGTCCCTGAGCTCGGAAGGCTCTTCTAAGCCGCTGAGGAAGCCAGCTATGTGGAGGCCCGAGGCGTTCATAGCCAAGAGCTTGAGCCTGAGTGCTAAGCCTGTCTCCTCGGTGGAAGTAAGGTTCCCGAGCGAGATACCGAGCTCCTCAGCTAGCTCCTTCAACGCGTCCACGTTCCAACGCCAGCTCAGGACCACGAAGTCCTGTTTGAGCTCGGCCTTCCTGACCGTGTAGTTGAGCTGCCCGTCCACCGACTCCTGGACCGGCACGAAGTAAAGCCTGCACCTTATCATGATGTTGTCCTCGGCGAACTTGAAGGCCGGGTTATGCACCTCCACCAACTTATAGGTGAACCATATACCTATCACGGTGCCGTTCAGCGCCTTGATGTCATGGGGGCCATCTATTTCCCACTCGCCCTCGGCGAAGGAGAAGAAGGGCGGGTGGAAGAGCTTCTCCTCACGGGCCTCCTCCATGACCTCCTTCAGCTTGTGGAACTTCTCCTCGAACCTATGGCGCTCCCTCATGACCATGTGCTCGGAGAAGTGATACCAATCCCTCGCCAGCTCCGAGACCGCCTGCCTTAGGTCGCCCAAGGCCTTGTGGTCCATCGGGTTATCCCTGAGATCGGCGATCAGCGAGGAGATATCGGCCAGGGAGGCGCTCAGCTCTTGGAGTTCATCGGCCAACTCCTCATCGCCCTGCGCCAGGGCTTGCTCGCGGAGCTGGTCAATAGCAGTGGCCAGGGAGGAGAGAGCGTCCTCGACTTCAGCTAGCTCGGCCTCGCTCACCGGCACGTGGAGGGCCATGACCTTGGCCAATAGGTCCGATAACAGGGGGCCTACGTCTACCTCGGGCGGCTTATAACGGGTTTCCTCGGCCAGCCTCTTAGCTATCTCGCTAGTCCAGGCGTGAGGGCAGAGGAGCGATATATTGGGCCAGGCGTGGTACTCTATCAGGCCCTTGTAATGGGCCACGTAGACCGTGTTGTTCTCCTTGACGTACCACCAGGCGAAGAAGGGCATGTGCTCGTTCAGAGCCAGGCCCACCACGTCGGTCTCCACGAGCAGCCAACCGCCTTCGTGCCTCAACCTGTAGGGCTCCCGCCCTTCCTGAGCGCTAGCTAACGTTATCCCGCCGACAGGCGAGAACACGGTCGCTAACAGCGTGGCGAGCAACAGCAGACAGACAGCGCTCGCAGCCCTCAATTACCATCCCCACCGGAAGCCTAAGTAGGACTTGACTTAAGCACTATTGTTTCGAGAGGACTAGAAAAAGTAGAAAAACACGCTAAACCGCCAAAAGGCCTAGAAATGACAGGACTATGATGTTTAACGACATCAGGATTAACCCTATTGGGACTGCCCTATCCAATCTGACGCCCTTCCCCAGCGAGATAGCCGAGCAGATAAGCAATATAGACCAGAGCTGCAGGAGCGGTAATAACTTCGCCGATACATCGTAGGGCAGCGTTATGTAGAGGTAGGGGAAGAAAGCCGTGGGCAGGCTGGCTAAGTCCACGCCTATCATGAGCTCGAGCTCCGCGCCGAGGCGCCTGAAAAAGGCCAGGCAGAGGCCCTCACAGATGAGGAATATAACGAGCCACTGCCCTAGGTAATGGAAGAAGAGCTCCATCCCGCCGGCGGTCGTTGTCTTAGCGTAGAAGAGCAGGACGGGCATCAGACCTGCCCGGGAGCAGCCAAGAGCCCCGAAAAATATTATCGCCAGGGCGAGCGGCAGGCCAAGCTTGGGCTTCCCACATGCCAGCTTGAAGAGCGGCGCGAGGAGCACGGCCTTAAGGACCCTCTCGGCGAGGGAGGGACCACCGACTATGGAGTAGAGCGTGCCGTCCCTGAGGGCCGTGAAGAGCCTGAGGCCAGCCTCGGTCAGGTAATAACGCCTCTTCCCGTCCTGGGCTACGAGGTCGGACATGACGCTTAGGTGGTAATATATGGTGCCCACTCCCATTCTCAGCTCGCGCCTCAGCTCCTTGAAGGGCAGGGGACCCCTCTCGCCGAGCAAGCGTAATATCCTCAACCTGACAGGGCTCCTGAGCACGAAGTACCAACGGGCAAGCTCCTCCGGCCCCAGCCCGCCCATGCTTCTCGGGCACCAGTGGTCGGTGCCCAAGGCGAGCTAAAAAACAGCAGCCTACTCCTAAGGTGCCGATGGACACGGGCTTCCGGCACCTGGCGTGGAGCTCATTTCGCTTGCGGGGGGAGTATGTTGTGTTGAGCGTGTAGAGATTTCCCGTTGGGGGGTGCCGAAAAAACATATTAAGGAATTAAGAGGCTAGTTCGACCGGGCTTAAGAATAGGATCGGAATCCCATCAGAGGAATTGAAAGTTGAGGTGCTCAGGTGCGATCTGACCGAACTCATCCACGAAGAATCCCATCAGGGGAATTAAGGACGAAAAAGCGCCGATCCTAAAGCCCAGTTGAGCTAGAGCTAGATCGGTATTAGCCGTCTGGGGCTTGTAGAGGTGGTGGACCGGAATTTACCTAAAACTTTATCCCAAATGGATTTGTTTCTCGAAATTCCAACGTTTCTGACCATTTCTTAAAGGGCTCTGGCTATAGTAAGAGGATCAGCTACGGAATGATCCAGGAATGTTCCTGCATTATGCATCAGGCGCTATTATCTTCTTCATCTTATCTTAACATCATATTTGCGGCTAAGCTTCTTAAGGTTAGACGGGTAGTTTTAGAAGGTCGATTACATCTCCATAGCCACGCTCACAATCTATCTTAAGGAACCTCGGGATAGCCGTGGAATCAGACATACCTAGTAACACGAGTTCTAACTCGGACCTTTCTGCCGCGGAACTCAGCCCTGGTCTCTTCAAGCCTTATGTCAATAACATCAGGCTCAGATTCCTTAGAGGGCACATAGCTCAATAGCGCCTTCTTCACATTCTCCTCCGTAACGCGGAGCAGAATACAGCTTCATATGCATTCTAAGTGCATTATGGGATCCAGAGATCGTTGGTCAAACAATAAATGTTATCTGTGATGAAAGCAGGATAGTAGGGCGGGCAGATAAAAAGCAACGAATATGGGTTGGCAAGCAGTTCATGGAGCGTGTTGGACTGACGCCCGGAACTCTAGTTGAGCTTATGTGGCGCAGACCAACTGCGATCAACTGGGGAAGTACGTGGACAAGTGGAACTGGGGATGAGGTGCGAAGTGTAAAATTGCCACTTATTCGTGTAAGGCTTTTCCACGGAGAAGAATGTATATCAACTGTAGCCTTAGTTGATACAGGTGCTACCAGCACTTTCTTACCAAAAGAGTTAGCAGACATACTTGGGCTACCTATCATAGCGGAAAGTGATGTCATAGCGGCCGGCACAAGATTCACGGCGGATGTTAGGATTTTAGAGAGACTCCGCTTAGTTAAAGGAATGGAAGACCTTTGTGAGTTCGAGAGAGTAATGGTGCTCATCCCGAGAACTGAGGGCGCTATTCCCTATATGGTGTTGGGACGAGATACCATTTTTCAGGCGTTTGAGATCAGATTTAGAGAAATGGATGGAAGATTCGTCCTCAGGAAATATTAGAATTCTTAAGGAGATTAAAAGCCCCGGTTTTACCGTCGTCCCCCACATACTAACCTAATGAGTTCTTAGCAAGATTAAGCCCGCGAGTCTGCCTCACGCAAGAGATAGGAGGAGTTCGGCTGGGGTCCTCAAGTCTGGCTAGCCTCTCAGCCATGTGAGTTAGCCTGTCTTCCAGCCTCTCAACTCTTGCTTCGAAGCTTCCGATGCGCTTCCCCGTGCTTCGCCACAGCAGGATGAACGTGGTGCCGGGTATTATGTCGCCCATGTTGATGGATAGAGCGAGCCCGTTGGGGTCTATGCTCAGCAGCAGCCGAAGGATACTAAAGCCCTTGAGTATGAGCAGGATGGAGCGCGAGGATGAGAGCCGAGAGCGAGTCGATCTCGACTCTCCTACGCCTTCTCCGTCTCCTGAACACCTCACGGCCCCCGATTATGTGGCTGACCCGTGGCATTTAGCTATTCGTGCCTCCGCACGGGCTCATGCCGTGAAACGGCCAGCTCGCGAGCTCTATGCCCGCTGTGTATGCGCGTTAAGAACCTTACCCCTCGGAAGAAGCGGTCTTCCTGATGCCTCTTGCTCAGATTTCAGCCCCCGCATTAGATACGCGGAGGATCACCTTCTTTCGCCATGCGCATTAAATTGATGAGCGTGAATGCTGTATCTATGAAGAAAGGCTTAGGCAGTGAGGCCTGAATCAGAAGTAATAGGTGAAGCAGCGGATAGTCCCTGCAGATCGCGATGGTATCCGCACCAATGGAGTATCTCCTGACGAGGGGCAGAGTTGCACGATTTACAAGTAGAAGTCCCTCCCTTACTACAAAGAGCAGGTCCCAGCAGTCGCTGGAACTACGAAGAAGATCAACTAGTACATTCCAGCTGACTTCCCGCTCATGGTAGAAGAGAATTCTTAGGGGTCTCTCAACTGCATGGTTAGATGAGAGCCTAACAGCGCCTGTAAGGCCGTAATGAGCTAGCAAGCTCACCCTGCTAAGCTTGCCTAGGTCATGCTCCAGCTTGCTCTTGTCGAGCGTCTGCCCGACCTCCACTAAGAATGCGACCGCATCATAGGGAATGTAACGCATGCCTTCTGTCTCTAGGATAATGCGTGGACTTGATATCTTAAACGTTGCAACTACATCAAACTCGTTCTCTTTCGGGGAGAACAGCGAGAAGACCTTTAGATCTCTGTCCAGCAGGGCCACCCTGGTGTTGATCTCGAACACGCCCCCCAGGTATTCTCTTAGGAAGTCGGCTAGTACCCGCTCATAACCTGCTCCCTTGGTGCCAGGGCTATAACGAACGCTATATATCTGCTCGAAGCGGTCCTTTAGCTTCCGCTCTATGCTTGCTAGGAGTCTCTGACACTCAGCATGCGGATCGGGCCTCTTTTTCTTCGGCTCCATCCCAAGATAGATTTTACTCAGGGGCGATAAAAATCTGCCAGCCGGTGAGAAAAGCAAAAAAAAGTCCAACACGAATAAAAGATTCACTGATCCGTCTCTCCCTGTATGTGCCAGCCTCGTGCTCTGATGTCTTATAAGGTCTGAGAGGCCTGACCGGGACTGTGAGGTGCGTGGGATGCCCGTGAACTCGGGGCGTGGTGAGGCCGGGGGCTCGTGGGAGGATGAGTATGCCGAGGTGCCGATCGATCGCAAGGCTGTTCCCTTTGATAAGCCTAGCTAGCAGACCTGTCATCGGAGGTGCTTGGAGACATGTGTTCATGGGCGAAATCACGGGATGAACATGAGGACTATATACACTCCCGAGGAACTCTGTGACCGCTTAACGAAGGTGGCTACTCAAAGGGGTCTTTCCCTTCGCGCTCTCCGGGCCATTCTGTGGCCGGGCAGCGGCCTCTGAGGCCGGGGCCGGGGAGGCTGCTGCATATTGACCTTCAGGTCTCGCGAGCATGCTCAGGACCGTGGGCCTGCGCGTGAAGACGCTTAGGCCTGCGTGATGGGAGGTATGAAAAGAAGTAGGGTAGTGGAGTATCTCCCGGGCTAGGCACGTCCTGAGTTCAGACTAAGCCTCCGTGAGTTCACCAACTCACGGGAACCAGAATGCCCAGACGACTTCATGAGGCCAGAATATTTAGAGGTCAGGCTCATTCACTCCACGAACCTGGCCTAAACGTCCTCGTTCCACTCTATTACGTATCCCGCCTTCTGGATCTCCCGGGCCTCGGCTGGTTCCTTGGCTTACCCCTGCATGGCCCAGTAGGCTTCCAGAACTGCTTCTTCAATCGCCTTATCGAGCATTTTTATCTGCATCTGCGGGAGTCGGGGGACGCTAAAGCCTTGCTGTCTAAGCTGCTCTACTTGGGGGGAGAGGCCGGTGAAGCTGTTCGGGCTTCTCTGGTTTTCGCCCTGAGGGTAGAGCACTGCTCTACCGCCAGAATGAGCTCCTTTGGCTGAAGGGATGGAGTCCTGGCCGGGATTTGAACCCGGGATCTCTGTTTACTAGGCCAAGAACCTTGGAGTAAAAGTATTCCAGCCCGTCGGGCTCCTTGATGGACCTGATGAACTCGAATAGTTCCTCTAGGCTCCTAAAGCCCCGGCCAAATATCTCCGACAAGGCCTCTAGCGTGTGCTCAAGAGTGAGCCTTCTAATGGCTTCAAACTCCCCCTTGTCCATGAGCATGGCCGGGGGAGGCAGGACGGCCAAGGGAGGCGGCCCCGGCCTCCGGCCCTTAAGCAGAGGTCCCGAGCCTCAGCACCTCAAGGATTACCATCATAGTCCTTTTGGGCGACCACCTTTAGGTCGAGTCTGTGCCTGACCAGGGCCGCGTGGCTAATCGGGTCCTCCCTGACCGTTACGTCGGCGTAGAGGAGCGTCAGAAGAGAGAAGTTCTATTATTCAACAGAACCTATGAACTTAACCATTTTTACATCCCCACGGACCTTATAAATCCCATTCATTACCTTCCTCGCCATGAAGTTCTTTATAACATTTATCACACAATAGCGGAGGGAACTCATGTTCTTCCCTTCTTATATGTGCTGTTGACCTCATGTACTCCTGTTCCGTCAGCATTTTACCGCATCCTCTCACCATGATCTTATCGTTTAGAGTTGGGTATGCCACAGGGACATAGCAGGAAAAACTTAAACCTGGGCTGTAGCTGTGAGTATCCAGTGACCGAGCATGACAGCGATATTGAGCCCCAGAGAAGTGGCTAAGAAATTAGGACTTCCGGAGGAAACCGTTTTGAGAGAGGGCATCAGGCTCTTCCTTGAGAATGAGCTGAGGAATGTGAAAGCCGAGATAATGAGGATATGCTCTAAACACGCTGTCAAGTCCTCTGAGGAGTTGTGGAGGAGGGTAGAGGCTGGCGAACTTACGGAGTCGGAGTGCTTAGACGATCTCATGAGGCTTGAATACCTAGAGGCTAGGCTGGAAACCATCTTAGAGCTTCTAAGGGGCCTTAAATGAACTTACGAGAACTACCTAGGCTTTACGAAGAGCTATCCACAATAGCATTGACAGAGTTCGCAGATATAGTTGAGGCCACTAGGATAGTGGAGAACAAGCTCCGCATATTCCTAGTAGATGGGAGTTATATAGATGTCTGGTTTTCCATTAGGAGACCCGGCGTTTTCGCTTACCACTGGGAGAGGAGAAGCTTAAACGGGACGATTTACAGGTATGACAATATTCCTGACAGAAGGGCACGGGGATTACCAACATTTCCAAAGCATTTTCATGAGGACTCAGAGGACAATATTGTTGGACGAGATTTCGGGGAGAAACCACACGATGTGTTAAGGAACTTCCTAAATTACGTGAGGGAGAAATTAAGAGGAGAAAAAATAACTTAACACGTCTTTTTCACCACGATTTTCCCGCTCGGTAATACGGCGTCGATATCCCATCCAT
>CAZWYW010000020.1:0-21618 GCA_964638535.1 uncultured Candidatus Bathyarchaeia archaeon
GGCCTCGTAAGCCGTTGGTCGGGGGTTCAAATCCCCCCCGGGGCTCCACCGCTCAGCCAAAGGAAGCCAATTCTGCGTCTGACACTCTGGTAGAACTGAACCGCTAAGCCGCAGGCCTAGAGGTGAAAGTATTCCAGCCCGCTCACGTCTGGCACGTTCTACCAGACTCCTTTCGGCCAGAGAAGGCCACTTCACTTTCACCACATCTGCAGGGCCAAGGTAACACTTCTGACGGCCGTGCAGAACTAGGACGTAGGTCCGTCTGCCCCTGCGATTATGAATTAGCCTCCCCAAGCGACCACACTTAGGGCAAATAACGGCCTGATACGGCCTGATACAGCCTGAAGCGCCTTAAGCGCCTTAAGCTCAAGGCTAAGCTTAAGCAATTGGACAGGAGCTCGCCAGAATACGCACGCCTCAACGCCCACCAACAGGCCCTCAAGCTATTGATAAACTCGGCCTACGGCATGTTGGGATATGCTAATGGCATATTCTACTCAAGGGAGAGAGCAGCTGAGGTAACCAAGCGTGGCCGTGAGATACTGACGAAACTCATGGAAATAGCCGAGTCTAAGGGCTGCAAGGTCTTAGAGGTTGATACTGATGGCCTCCTGCTACAGATTCCCGAGGACCTATCCGTTGAAGAGTTCGTGGAGGACGTCAATAGAGCTCTTCCGCCACTCATAAAAGTCGATGTAGAAGGCCAGTGGGAATACGGCCTGATACATAAGGCCAAAAACTACATGCTCTATAACCCGGGAGAACTCGTGATTAAAGGCTCAGCCTTCAAGGGGGGCAAATTCAGGAGGTTCTCCCGGGAGGTATTGAGGAGCGCAGCCATAGCGTTCTTCGAGTCCGGGGGCTCTCTAGAGCCCGTCAGGGCGCTGTTAGCCGAGGCTAAGGCCAAGCTTGAGAAAGGCGATTTCGACCTCCGGGACGTATGCATGAGAGCCACGCTCAGCAAGCCCCTCCACGCTTACGCCGATCACAACACGCCTCATCTGGCGGCCGCAAGGAAGCTTAGGGAAGAGCTTGGGGTCGAGCTCGGGCCGGGCGAGGCCGTGGAGTACTACATTGCGAAGGGAAGTGGGCCCAAATACCTTAGGGCCAAGCCCGTGCAGCTCTTCAAACCCGGGGACATCGATGTCGCTGATGTGCTTAAGGAAGCATACAAGCTCGTGGCCAAGATGGTCAGCGCCGCCCGCGGCACAAGCCCAAAGGAAGCCCTTACCATGTTGATGCACAGAGAAATAATGCCCGCTGAGCATAAAGAAGCCAAACTGGCCCTCAAGAAGCCCAAGGGCATAAGGGAAATCGAGGAGCAGCCTGCCGTCCTCAAGCTCCCGGCCTTAGGCTTAAAGGCAGAACCGGTCGGCCCTAAGAAGCCTGAGGAGTTTGAGAAGCCCGATTTCGCATGCTTGATCAGGGCGCCAGAACTCCCGCTCAGCATATTTAACTACGGTGGCGTCATAAAGCCTGAGCATCCTACTCTCTGCAAGATCCCGGATGGCTTAAGGAGTTACTTGGTTTACTCCCATGTGAAGGCTCTAGGCAGGAGCATACACCTCCACCTCATAGACATTGATGAGCTGATAGATGTGAAGCTATATCGGCGCCTGGAATGGAAGCTGAGACCTCTAAAGGCCTTCAGCTACAAGACCACCGAGGCGCCGGATGGAAAATTTAAGGCGCACCTTATAGTGCCCGTGGCGTTCTCTGGCGAGTATGAGGAGCAGAGGGCCGTAAGGAAGGTCATGAAGAAGCGCGTGAAAGCCCTCGGGATACCGGATGATCCTGGCAATAAGGCTGTGTGGACCCGGATGCCTCTGTTCATGTTCGGCCTCTCAAACATCTCTACAAAGCATGGCCGAGAGATAGCCTGGATAAGGAAACCCACGGACTTGGAGGAGCTGGTGGAAGCGGCCCATCATAATAGAGCCATCTTAGAGGATGAAATAAGGAGAACGCTGCTTGAGTTGCGGGAGGTTAAGCCTCTTAGGGAGCTGCCGCCCTGCATCGAGAAGATAGTCAAATCTCCATTTGAGTGGGGTGAAAGGTTATCCGGCCTAGAAGGCTACAGGCATGCAATCTACATCAGCTTATGTTGGGCTCTGGGCAGGCATCCCAGTATAAGCAAGGAGGAGGCGAGGAAAATAGCTCTGGAATTTGCGAAGGGGGTTAAGGTATGATGAAACACATACGAGCACCGCTGAGTATCAGTTCGACTACTGTTATGAGAGGCCCTTTGCCATAGATTGCGAGGCCCTCAGAGCCGCTGGTCTATGTGATGAAAAATGCACGAGAGGGGAGGGATAGCGGATGCCCAGGAGCTCGGCCGGATAGCTGAGGCACCTGGGGTGAATAAATATGGATAAGATTAGGTCTAAGGAGCCTCCGAGACGCCAAGAACCTGCGGGAACTCTTGTAACACTTGAGGATGATCCTAGAGTTCTCTACCCTCGGGGCCGTGGTGCGGGCGAGGGAGCATTAAGAAGTAATGCCGAAGCTGGGCATTCTCAGGTCTGTTGGCCTTCTGAGCCAGAGGACCAGTTTATAGTAGCAGAAATTATAAAACTCCTTGTGAAAGCCCTCACGGCGGACGATATCTGGGAGGCCATGGAGTATTTAATGGCCGTAAGGGGCCTCCTTAAAAACTACAGTAGCCACTGTGAGTAAGCGTTGAATGCTGATCTTGTTGCGGGCAAGGCTTATATCTTTCATGGTGCTCTCCCCCTCAGTCAGGGTGGGCGTCATGGTAGAGAATTATTACTATGGATACTTTGAATCGGAAGCTGAGCTAAGGAGAAAGCTTGAGACCAAGACAGTAGCTCGGACGAAGGCGCCGGGCGCAGAATATAGAATAAATTGGGTCATTAAGCGTAGGATAGTGTTAGCTCAAAGCGATTTTCCAAAGAAAGCCGTGGTCTTAGAGGAACTTGAGGGTCCTGGAGGGAGAAAAGAGCTCAGGCTCGGTTATTATATAATTAATAGAAGAGGGAGATGGCAGTGGGGCCAGTTCGCATCTATGATACACAAGCACGACTTAGAGAGGTTAATAGAAATAGCTAAGGAGAAAGGATTTCTCTAATGAACGCTGACTCTAAGACTCTTGTTTTGAGGAGAGCATTTAAGGATGTGAGGATAACAAGAGCTTAAGGAGGAGTTCCTTGGGGCGCCTATTCACTAGCGTCTTAGTCTAACGCCTTTTTCGCTCGCCTCTAATCTCCCTGAGGATTTCCGCAGCTTCTCTTACGAACTCCTCTATTGAGGGCGTCTCAAGGGGCCTGACTCTACCTCGGACATGTTTGTGGTGCGGGAAGGTCGGTAACTCCTTATGGTGAGGGGCATTATCATATCTCAGGATGCTCTCGGACCTCACTAAGAGGGTGTAGGCATATTTGAGGACGGCTCCCCCGCTCAAGAACTCGAATACGTGAACCACCACATCGTCCAGCCTGAACACAAGCCTAAACCACCCCGTCATCGGGTCTCCCGGCTGGATCCGGTAGTCCTTAATCACACCATGGCCAGAGGGAAACGCCTGCGTTAGGAGCTTGCTTACGTAGGAAAGCCTATCCCCGACCTTCGCCCTTAGCCTCTGGGACAATGACCAACATCCTCCTAAGTTCCTCCTCTACCGTCTCCAATTCACCTGCGAGGGCCTCCCACCTGAGGAAGTCAGATAGTAGGTCTGGATCCTCAGGCTCCGGTAGCTTGCCCGAAGACCAAGAGGTCATGAACTCATGAGTTCCCATGCCGTAGCGGTGCTCTAGCTCGGCTAATTGTTGGCGGAGCCACTTGCGCCTTTTTATTAACTCCTCAACTTGGCCTACGATGGCCTCTAAGGCGCCCCCTTCCGCTCCGGGCATACACCATCGGCCCTCCTAACTCTGAGGCCACTAAATAACTGTTCAGTCAACCACTGATCACTGTCAGAAGATGAGGGGAGAACTAATAAAAGAAGCTGTCTTACCTCACATATTCATCGCCCCCTTTCTAGACTTCTCGTTCTCCTCGTTCTCGCCCCCTTCTCGTAATCGCAACAATAATAGAGGTTATGTTGAAGGGTTACGAGGACGAGTTGACGAAGAAATAGAACCTAAGCGGTTGAGCGTTGAGGATGGCAGCAACCCGGTGGAGATTACCGTCAGACAATGCCCGAAGACCCCCGGACCATATTGAGAGAGCAAAAATAACTCTAAAGGGGTCTATTAAGACAGCCCATAAACCTCAAGATGGGGTAGTGCGATGAAGGTTGACCTAGAGGATGTGGAGAACGCTCCGGGGAGATCATTATGAAGCGATTCGTAGATTCCGATTCGTAGAGAGCCTAGCTACTCTTACGCTCCTCTTTCTGGCTCTCTCTTCTGGCAATGGCCTTTAGCTCCTTGAGCAGGCTCTCGTTCAGCACGTCGGGCATGGGGGTGCCCTTCTCTGCCACGAGTTCATAGAACTGGGCCAGCGGTATGCCCAACATGCTGGCCGCCCTGGCCGCTGATACCTCGCCTCTGATATACATATCTAAGACATCCTCAATGAACTTCTCCCTGAGCCTCTCAGGCACGGCTACTCTTATGCTCATCTCTCAAGCTTCGATAGTAACTCGTGTGCCGTCCTTAAAACCTCTCTGCTCACCCGATAGCCTTTCTCAATGAGTTCATTAAGGGCACTCCTGGCCTCACTTACGCTTAAGAAGCCCCTCTTAGCTGCCTCTAGAGCAGGCCCATACAGCCCCTCACCTTAAGGCCACGCCTCTCGACTAAGAGCCTGACCTTAGCATCATCTGCCAATACCTCCACGGCTCCTAACTCCCCCGCAAGTTGGATGACCTCAGCATTAGCTGTGTGGAGGCCGTGCCTGACCACTAATTCCCTGACGGCTAGCCTGTCCCCCACGCTCATCACCTTAATCCATCTCTCTTCAACGCCCCTCTCGGTTTCTACCGAGCCTGGCCTATTCTTGATAGATGGATCAGCACTGAGGCGTTAGCCACCACAGGAGCTACGCCCATCCCCACCGCGTCGGGGAACCTTAGCCCAATGTGTACTATGATAAACATTTCGATAGCTTGCCCGGATAGGATTAAAAAAGGTATAGGGGGCTTAGTCTTGCTCTACCCTGGCCTTGAGTTCCTTAAGGTAGGCTAGGTAGCGTGGGTAGAAGGCCTTGATCTGGCGTATCTTATCCATGTAGTGCTTGCCGCCTATGGTCCTTGGGCCACGCCCATTGAGGAAGTCGGCGGCGCTCTCAGGCATGCCAAGCTCTAAGAGCTTGTTATAACAGAAGTCCCTCATGGACCCGAGTTTCTCTATGTGCGGCATCCGCCTTCTGCGAAACTGCCTAGCGCTGTTCCAAGTTAGCTTCTCCCCGCTCTCCCTGAAGGCTATTATCATATCGTAAACGAAGTCCGGGAGGCAGGCTACGAATGTGGCCTTTGTTTCTCTTATCCAACCGAGCTCCAAGAAGTAGTAAGCTCCGTAGGGCGTCTCTATGCGTTCAGCCTTGCTTAGGTCAGCTTCCATGATCAGTTTTATGGCATCTTTCTCAACTCTTATGCCCGTTACAAGGGGGAGCCACCAGTAGAGACGGTATTTGAGCGGGGCGTGCCTAAGGGCCTTGAGTGTCCTTATGATTGCTTCCTCGCTCGGGACGTAGGTGTCCACGCCCGTCTTTATAGTCGGTATGGCTTCCTTGAGGTCCTCTATGAAGCTCTTAGGATAGCCCAATATCTTGCGGTAGAACTTGAGGAGGTTCCTGAAGCCTCTGTCGAGATGCTAACGGCCGCCCTTACAGGCTGCGAACATGGCTACTACGTCTGCTGGACTCCTTATCGGCCTCATGTATTTATTGAGATACTTCACGCACTCCTTGATATAGCGTTCGTCACGCCCGTTGGCCCTCATCCACTCCACGAACTTGGCCTTGATATCCTCGTTCCACTCTATCACGTATCTCGGCCTCTGGGCTTCGGTTGGTCTATCGACCGGCTCTCGCATAGCCCAATAGGCTCGCAGAACGGCTTCCTCTACTGCTTTCTTGACCATTTCCCTGGTTATCGGCATTGCTGTGCTCTGCAAGGGCAGGGGGATGTAAATGCTTTGCTGTTGAGGTTGTTCAGCATGTGGAGGAGGGGTCTGTGAAAGTGAAGCTAATTCTCGGGCCTCGTAAGCCGTTGGTCGGGGGTTCAAATCCCCCCGGGGCTCCACTTTTTGAAAAGAAAATCACGCTTACAATCATAGATCGTAAACGATGCCCGGCACCCTCGGGAAAGGTTGTGTCTCGGCGACGTGGGCAGCGCCTGTTATCCACGCGACTAACCGTTCAACGCCTATCCCGGCCCCGGCTGAAGGCCTTAGCCTGCCTTCCCTGGCCAATTCTAACAACACCCGATAGTTTTCTTTCTTCACACCATCTCGCTCCATTTTCTCTACTATCCTGGAATACAGCCATTCCCTCTTAGCGCCTGAGAGCACCTCGCCGAAGCTGGGCAAGTAAAGGTCGAAGTTGTCCCACCTTCCAGTCTCGGGATCTTCATAATCGTAGAACTCACGCGGTATGTTCGTGACCCAAGCAGGCTCCCTTATCTCATGTGGGAACAGGGCTTCCCACCGCTCGCCATATTTAGCTTCTAACTCTTCCCTATCGTGGATCCTGAAGGGTCTATCAGGTACCTTAAGGGCCCTGTACCGCCCCAGCACGCTTAATTCCTCTTTAGCACGACTCCTCAGTTCCTTAATCAGACCGCGGAGGAGTTCTTCAACAAGACTCATTACCTGCCTGGAGGACGCCTCTCTGATCTCGAAATCGAGCTGCGTGAACTCATAAGCATGGAGCCTTGTTCTGGCGCGCTCCCGCCTCTCGATGCGCACGTTAGGCGAGAGGATGAATAACCTAGGGTAGGCAAGCGAGCAAGCCACCATCTTGTGGATTATCATACTCAACGTGGCCCTGACGGTTTTCCCATATATCTCCACCACGATGCGTTTCTCGATCGAGGCGCTAGGATCGGGCCAGAGGGGATCCGTGGACCTAGAGAAGACGACAGGCGGCAGCCACTCAAAGCCCATATCGACTAGCTCGCGGGTCAGATAGCGTAACGTGAGCGTCATCACCCTGCTTATGGCCTTTTTGCGCTCCAATTCATCCTCCGATAGCTGTTCCAAGGGCTTTGGAATACGGACCTTCATCAACACGGCCGTTACACCTGTTCCGCTGCCCGTTTTACTCCGAGATAAGCACTATTGTCATCCTGCCTGCATGAGTTAACAGTAAGGCATGGTATGACGGTTTATAAAAGTGGAATGTGGTCGAAACGCTTAAATCATATGGCCTCCTTTGTCGTACTGATGGATGAGTTAGACCTCGCCATACTGAGAGAGCTACAACGGGATGGTAGGGCATCTATCACGGATATAGCTAGGGCGATCGGCAAGCCAAGGACCACCGTGGCCAACCGGCTGGAGAGGCTCATGGAGGAAGGCGTCATAAAGGGCTTTAAGCCCATATTGGATTTTAAGAAACTAGGTTATAACATAACGGCATTCGTCCTGCTGAAGGTCAGGAGGACGAGGCCCATCGCTGGGAAATCTAATCAGCTGGTGTTGGTCGAGAAGCTTATCGAGAAAGGGCGCTTTGATGGCGTGTGGGTAGAGGAAGCCCACATCATCACTGGCCAATACGATATCCTGCTCAAGCTCAGGGCGAGGGAGATAGATGCTCTAACGAAATTCCTCATAGTACACCTGGCTAGCTTCGCCGATGTAGTTCACACCGAGACGTGCATGGCCTTGATCACGGTCGGAGAAGGACGTCCCTTACCACTTTAATAGCCCTAAAAATCGGCTTTTGTCAGCGAAGCAAATCAGAGCATAATTGATTTCTCTGATCTTTGGGGCTTAGAGATTGGTAGCCCGGGGGAGATTCGAACTCCCGCCCGGGGGGCCAGAGCCCCCGATGCTTCCGCTACACCACCGGGCTGCCGCCCTCGGGCTGGTACCTGAGGGGTTTAAGCGTTTCGTCTTTTAAAGGCGGCGCCCTCGTGGGGGTTTGAGCGCTTCTCCGGCGCTACTTAGCCGTGAGCTTATCGGGCGTTGTCCTTGTCACTTGGGCCTTAAGCCTTCGCTGGGCGCTGCTCTGGGCGTGCCTCCATATATGTGGGGTTCTGTTGAGTGGTGCGGTGTTGAATGTGGGGTGTTGAACGGGGGAGGTGGGGTTACTAGTATATCGCCTTATTGGATGCCGTGGTGCTAAGCTGTGGAGGCAATCACCGGTTGCTCATACTCAGAAGCAGAGGAGAAGGCCAAAGTGGTGCGAAAAGCCTATAAGGAAAGCAAACGTTATATAGAGCGAGTGCGGAAGGCCATGCCACCTAAGCCCGAGCCACCGAGACCCACGGCTTTCATTATCCCGGAGGTTCTTCAACTCACCATCCCGCTCAGGAGCATAGAGGACATAGACTATGCTATAAGCACCTTAGAATACCTAAAGCGGCGTATCCTAGAAGCCCAATAAGCCAAGGAAGCCGAGGTCGCAAAGGAAGGCTAAAGCCTAGGGTAAGGCGTCAGACTCCCGAATCCCTCTTTTTACTACCCCCTATTCAACTAAAGACCAGACGCTCTTCATCACGCTCATCAAGGCACCTCCCCCGTTCAACACCCCACATTCAACACCGCACCACTCAACAGAACCCCACATATATGGAAAAACTTTTATATACCCGCCACGTGTAGCGGATGCGGGAGAACGGCCAGAAATGAGCTGTGGGCCCGGCCCGACCTGTGGATGAGGATAACCGGGGAGGCTTGTGACTCTGGCCGCCCGGGAGGTAGGTAGGTGTTGGCGGCCGCGAGGGCGTACCACCAGGTAGAGGAAAGTCGCTGTCCGTTCTGTGGCGCTAGGGCTAGCCTGACCTATGATTATGAACAGGGCGAGGTGGTCTGCACGGCCTGTGGCGCGGTGGTATCCGAGTACGCAGTGGACAAGGGGCCAGAGCACAGGGCCTTCACGCTAGAGGAGCGGGCTAAGGTGGTGAGGACCGGGCCGCCCATATCGCTAGCCATACCGGATAAGGGCCTGGCCACCAAAATGGATAGGCCGTTAAAGAGCGCCCTCGGGAAGCCGTTAACGCCCGAAGTGGTGCGGGAGCTGGAGCGCCTGAGGCGCTGGGACGAGCGCGTGAAGAGCCAGCCCTCTGAGATAAGGAACCTCGAGCAAGCCCTCACGGTCCTGAAGCGCTTCTGTGAGAAACTCGTCCTGCCAGCTTATGTGCGCGATGAGGCCATAAAGATATACCGCGAGGCCCTCCGCAGGGGCCTTGTGCGCGGCCGCTCCATAGTGTCCATGGTGGCTGCCTCTCTCTACGCGGCCTGCAGGACGTTGGGTGTGCCCGTGAGGCTGAAGAAGATAGCTGAGACCTCCGTGATGGCTTATGACGAGCGTGGCGAGACTAAGGCCCTGGAGAACGCGAAGAAGGAGATATCCCGTTGCTACAGGCTATTGCTCAAGGAGCTGAAGCTACCGGTGAAAATAGCCGATCCGAGCATCTACGTGCACACTATCGTGGAGAAGGCCGGCCTGCCGAGCGAGACAGAGGAGATAGCGCGCGATATCATCAGGAGGGCCAAGAGGGCTAGGATAATCGCCGGCAAGGACCCATTAGGTGTGGCTGCCGCCGCCGTCTACATCGCGTGTGTCATGCTCGACGTGAGGAGGACCCAGAAAGAAATCGCGCGTGCCGCCGGTGTGACCGAGGTCACTATAAGGAACCGCTACAAGGAACTAAGGGAGAAGCTGAGGCTAGAGGTGCCCGAGTAAGCCCGCCTCCCGGCCCTTAAAACGTTAATCTCTTGTACTCGAAGCCCAACTTGGCCAGATAGACCATGGCCGTTGAAGTTATTGCTGGCGCCACCAAGACGCCCCTGACCTTATCTGGCCCATGGAGTTCGGCCATCTGCTCTACGTAGCGCCTCAGCTGACTGACGGCGTCTAAGCCCGCCACGGACCGCTTGAACTCACACACTACTAAGCGCCCTTCCTTATCTCGGGCCAAGAGGTCTATGGTGCCGAGGGGCGTGGGGTGCTCCACGTCCAACACCGTGAGGCCTTCCTCTAACAACTCAGGGCGCTCGAGCACCTTGCTTATGAGGTCCGCCTCCGTCCGCTCGAGCAGTAGTTCCTCGCGGGCTATGTGATTTATAACGAGCAAGGCGAGCACCTTCTCCAACAGCACCCTTATGACCTCCCTGGGCCTCTCTCTGACGCTCAACAGGGTCGGCCACCTCCCTTTCCGCACGTAATAGAGCTTACAGCCAGGGGGCTGCCAGTTCCTCGGCTTATGTTTATCACGCTCGTGGATGAGGAGCGTCCCGTCTGGCTTCGATATTATGATCCTTAGGCCCCAATCGAGCTGGCTCTTAGCACGCCCTTCATATTCGACTTTGCAAAGAGCATATAAGACGAAGAAGCGCCCGAGGGCCTCCGGCAGCTTGTGCTCTGCTTCCTCGCCGGAGTAGAACTCGAACTCGCAAGGAGGGACTGTGGTGCTCATCGCTCTCTCCGGTATGCTAGGACAGCCGGGCTCCCTTTAAATGCTGCAGCATGGGCTAGGCCGGGCTCAGCTCTTCTAAGAACGCCTTGATCCTCCTCACACCTTCAGCCAGCTCCTCTCTGGGCCTGCAGAGGGATATCCTGATGTGGTATTCCCAGCCTGGGCCAAATGCCTCGCCCGGCATGACGGACACGCCCCGCTCGCGCCTTAGCCTGTCCGTGAGGGCGGAAGCCTTGATCCCATAGGCCGAGAGGTCCGGGAAGACGTAGAGGGCTCCCTGGGGGCGCGTTACCTTAACACCGGGTGTGTCGGCTAATAGCTCTAACACCATGTCCCTGCGGGCCTGGAATTCGGCTACCATTTTCTTGACGTGGTCCTGCGGCCCCCTCAGGGCTGCTATGCCAGCTCGCTGCACGAAGGGCGGCACACACATGATCAAGGCCTGTTGGACGTGCTCTATCCTGCCGCACAGCTCTTGGGGCGCTACTAGGTAGCCTAAACGCCATCCCGTCATGGCGTATGCCTTGGAGAAGGCGTCCACCAATATCACGTGATCTCGAGCGTCCTCGAAAGATGCCATGCTGACGTGCCTAAGGCCATCATAGATTATCATCTTATAGACTTCATCTGAGATGATGTAGAGGCCGTAGTCTAGAGCGAGGTCCTTGAGCGCCCTCAACTCATAGGCCGTGTAAACGCGACCCGTGGGGTTATTCGGCGTATTGATGATAAGGACCTTAGTCTTGGGGTTTATGGCTTCTCGGAGGGCATCTACATCGGGCCCGTAATCCGGCTTAGAGCGCACGAAGGAGCACGTGGCCCCGATCGCGTCCACTATATCCGGATAGACGTACCACGTTGGCGTGAGCAAGAGAACTTCATCGCCGGGCTTGAGGATGGCCTTGAGGGCCAAGTAAATAGCGAAGCTAGCCCCGGGGGTCACGATGACCTCATCAAGACTCGCGTCAACGCCAAAAAGGGCAAGGTGTTCACAAATAGCTTCCCTCAGCTCTGGGTAGCCTTTCGTCGGGCCGTAGTGCGTCAGCCCTTCGTCGAGCGCCCTCTTGGCCTCGTCCACCACGTGTTTTGGCGTGAGGAAGTCCGGGTCTCCTAGGTCCAGCCTTATCACGTCGGCCGGCCGTCGGTAGCTCACTCCTTCTTCACCAAGACGATCTCGATGGACGAGACGTACCTCGGCGGGTCGCCGACCTGGTCGGTGCCTATACTTATGTTCTCGACTTCGACGCCGGTGATCATGCGCCTGACGATCTCGGCCACGGTGACGGCCGTGGAGATAGCGCGGCCCCTGGCTTTGAGCGCGACCTTGGGGCTGCCAGCGTTGAACTGCATGGCCACCGCGGCGACGTAGTTCATAGCGGGCTTCCTGCCTATCAAGATAGTCGGCACCTCGGCCGCCATCCTCGCACCACCTACTAGCGGTTCTCGGGGGACGCCTACCTTCTTAATTAAGCTTTTCTTTCCTCGGCGGCAGCAGGGCTTTCAGCGGTATATCCTGATATGTGCCGTCTGGCAGGGTGCGGCGTATGGTTATGGGCAAGACCCCTCTCTCGAGTTCCATCATGGCGATCAAAATAGGATCAGGTGGGGCTTCCTCAGGCGGGATAAGTATGGGAGCCCCCATGGCGATCTGCAGCGTCCTAGTCTCAATTATCCTAGCGTGCTCGTACTTGGTGAGCGTCGGAGGGCCTATACAGACCTCTTTCCCTAGGTCGTCAGTCGAACTCACTAGATGATTCTCCTCCGCCGGTCTCGGTCTCGGTTTCCTCAGTCCCCTTCGGGGGCTTCTTCTCCTTCAGCCTGGAGGCAGCGATCACGTCATCGATCTTCAAGATCATCGTGGCGGCCTCGACGGCGGACTTTATGACCTGCTTCTTCACCAACGCCGGCTCGAAGACCTCTTTATCCCACATGTCGCCGGCCTGGCCGTCCACCACGTCCACGCCAGCCCAGAGTTGGCCCTTCTTGTGCAGGGCGGTGAGCTCCGACATGATGTCTATCGGGTCGAGACCGGCGTTCTCGGCTAACGTCACGGGTATGGTCTCTAGGGCACTGGCGAAGGCTTCAACGGCCTTCTTTTCCTTGCCCGGGAGACCCTCAGCCCAATCGCGCAACCTCATGGCCAGCTCTAGCTCGGGAGCGCCGCCGCCAGCTACTATCTTGGGCTCCTCGAGCACGTCTTTTATCACGCACAGCGCGTCGTGGATGGAGCGCTCGGCCTCATCTACCACGCGCTCGCTACCGCCGCGGATCAGTATAGTAACGCTCTTCGGGTTCTTGCAGCCCTCCACGAACACCATCTTATCCTCGCCTACCTTGCGCTCCTCCACCAGCTCGGCCTCGCCTAAGTCCTCAGGCTTGAGGTCCTCTAAGTTCGTGACTATGCGGGCGCCCGTGGCCTTCGCCAGCTTCTCCATATCGGACTTCTTGATGCGCCTCACGGCTAGAATACCAGCGCGGGCCAGGAAGTGCTGCACCATGTCGTCTATGCCCTTCTGGCAGAGCACCACGTTAGCGCCCGTGGCCTTGATCTTCTCCACCATCTCCCTCATCATACGCTCCTCTTCCTTCATGAAGGCCTCCATCTGCTCCGGTGTTTCTATGTGGATCTTAGCGTCAAACTCCGTCTTCTCCACCTCAAGCGGGCAGTTGAGTAATGCGATCTTCGCGTTCTCTATGCGCTTCGGCATGCCAGGGTGCACGACCTCTTTGTCCAGCACTATGCCCTTCACGAGCCTAGTCTCGGTGAGCGAGCTACCGGGTTTCTTCTCCACTTTCACATCGTCCACGTCTACCTTGAATTTGCCATCAACTTCCTCGGCCACCTGCAGGATGGCCTCAGCCGCCAGCTCAGCTAGGTATTCGCGGTGCTCGGCCACGAGCTTGCTGGCCATAGCCGTCATGGCGATCTTCTTGAGCACCTGCTTGTCCTTCGGGTCAACGGGGACGGCTATCTTATCCAACTCCTCCAGCGCCTTCTGAGCAGCCTTCCTGTAACCATCTATGATGATGACCGGGTGCACGTTCTTATCGAGAAGTTCCTCAGCACGGCCTAATAACTCGCCGGCCACGATGACAGCCGTGGTAGTGCCATCGCCTACCTCGTTGTCCTGGGTCTTGGCGACCTCCACCATCATCTTAGCAGCAGGGTGCTCGATCTCCATCTCGTCTAAGATGGTGCGCCCGTCGCTGGTGATGGTCACGTCGCCGAAGCTGTCCACGAGCATCTTATCCATGCCCCTCGGGCCAAGCGAGGTCTTCACGGCCTCGGCCACGATGCGTGCCGCCATGATGTTGGCATGGATGGCCTCACGGCCTCTCCGGCGCGTCGTGCCCTCCTTCAGTATTAGGACAGGTATTCCCGCTGCCTGAACTGGGGCTGCTACCATCGCCACACCCCCGGACCGTGGCTGAAAGGCTACCTCTATAATATAAGCTTTTTTCGTGGGCTTGCCGGCCCGCTGGAGCAGGCCAGGGGATAGCTAAATATCATCCTCCCGGCTATCGCCCTCAGCTAAACTTATATCCCATGCGGGGCACGTGTGCTCCGGGCTGATGGTGGTGCCCGCCCTAGACCGGCTGCTGGCCTGGCTGTTCGACTTAGGAGAAGGCGGCCTCACGGACCTTCTGGCCTCGGCGATCTTCATATTCACTTCGATGGCCTTCTTCGCCCTTTTCGGCCAGAAGATACAGATATGGCTCACCCTGAGACAGGTGGGCGCCTCGGTGGACAAGCTCAGGCTGATGAGGGATAAGGGCCGCAACCTGGCCTTAGAGGCCCTGAAGACGCTCGGGGGCGTCGAGCACGGCCTAGAGGAGAAAGTAGACCGCTTCCTCGAGCACTTCGCTCTCGAGCCGGAGAGCATGGACCCAGCCGGCGTGGTGTGGAAGCTGGAGCGCATCTTAGACGTGAGGGAGAAGAAATTCTTGGATGAAGTAAGGCGCATGGCCCCGAAGGCGGACGAGGCCACTATCTATAACCTTGAGGGGCTCTTAGAGGCCGCCACGGCCCTGAACGTGCTCTATAAGGTCGTGAGACACTACTACCTGCTCGGGAAGAAGACCTCCAGCTTTTACATCGTGGCCCAGCTCCAGATGCTCATGCCCCTCCTCATGAAGACGGCCCGCGCTTATGCGGATGCCCTCTCGGCTTTCAAGGAAGGGCAGCCCATAGGGGATGGCATAGGCGCCCTCGTGGCCGCTAAACTCATTCACGGCAGGCCTTTTAAGCGCCTGGTGAAAGATACCATAGTAGCTGAGGTGGAGATGGACGGCCGCAGAGCCTACGTGGTGAAGGCCGAGGGGCCGGGGGCCAAAGTCGGGAAGCCGGGCGAGGCCGTGAGGAAGCTGTTGGAGGAGCTGGGCGATGAAGTAAAAGCCGTTATCTTCGTGGACGCCACCGTCAAGCTAGAGGGCGAGGAGACAGGCGAGGTAGTAGATGGCATAGGCGTGGCCATAGGGGGGCCGGGCGTGGAGAAGTTCAAGGTGGAAGAGGTATCGCTAAAGAAAGAGGTGCCCTTCTACTCCATATTGATAAAAGAGGATGTCGAAGAAGCTATCTCGCCCATGAAGAAGGAGCTCGTGCGCTCTGCTGATAAGGCCGTGGAGCACATAAGGTCCCTGTTAGCCGAGGTGACGGAGGAAGGGGATACCGTGATAATAGTCGGTGTCGGCAATACCATGGGAATAGGGCAGTAAGCCCGGGAGGTTTTAGGACCATGCCTGCTCGCACCAGCCTCGCGATCAGCATGACCCTCCTCGTCTTAGCGATCGTGTTCATGATAATGGGCATGAGGTATATGCTCCAGGGGGATGAGGTGGTGAGCACGGCCATGTTGGCGGCGGCTATGGCACTCACCATAGCCTCTTGGCTCACCTCTAGGTCGGTGGCGGCGGCGAGAGAAACGCCGATCATAAGGATGTTCGAGGTCTCCACTGAACTCACCTGCAGCTCCTGTGGCTTTAAGGAGGTGCGGGCCTTCAGGCAGGGGGATTACGTCTTCAAGCCAGCGGGCGCCTGCCCGCGCTGTGGGGGCGAGCGTTTTATAACCGCTATCTTCAGGGAAGAGGGATCTACCCCTACGTGAGGAGCGTCGTGATCACGCATTTATCGTTTAAGACTAATATGGTGTGCTCGAACTGCGCTACATAGCAACCAGATTTCTCCACGAAGACCGGGTAACCTACCACTGCTCCCTCGGCTAATAGCCTCCGCCAAGCGCGCTCGTATTTGGCCTGGGGGACCAAGCGCCAGAGCCATCTCTCGGCGAAGGGCAAGGTTCTGAACTCGTCATGTATCAGCCGTAGCAGCTTATTGGCTTCTTTATCCTTCACGGCTGGCCTCGCTAACCTGAATATGGTGGTCAGGGGGATCTCTACTACCGTGCCGTTGGCCCAGGGCTCCGTGACGAAGGGTTCTATGGCGTAGGCGTGACCAGGCCTCAGTTTTTCTAGGCTGAAGCGGCAGATACCTGTCACGTTCGGGATAGTGACGCCAGCGTGAATGGTGTAACGGGCTATACTGTGACCGGTTAAGTTAGAGATGGGCTTGCAGCCGTGGGCCTTTATGGTGCGCTCTATCACGGAAGAGAGGCGCGATATACGTAAGCCGGGTTTGGCCTCCTTCAGAGCGGCTTCAACGGCTTTCTCGGCGGCTCTTACCAGCCTCTCCTTAGCTGGGTCTAAGCAGATGGTAATGGCCGTATCGGCTATGTAGCCATCCACGTGTGCTCCTATATCCACCTTGACCAGGGCCTTAGCCGGCACCACGTGTTCATCGCCGGGCGGGGAGGTG
The DNA here is from genome assembly GCA_964638535.1 of uncultured Candidatus Bathyarchaeia archaeon. Classification (GTDB taxonomy): domain Archaea; phylum Thermoproteota; class Bathyarchaeia; order EX4484-135; family EX4484-135; genus EX4484-135. Next base: position 16,359 of record CAZWYW010000020.1, read on the forward strand.
TAATGGGCGGCTACCTCGTTCACGGAAACGTTGCAAGGGAAAGCCGGTTTAGCTCCCAGCTTCTCTATCCGCCTCTCCACCCACTCGCATATGTCTATGAGCTTCACGCCCTCTTCCACCACGTCCTGAACGCTCTCTCTGACCTCAGCGGCTACCGCACCGGCCTTCAGGTATTTCTCGAGTTCCTCCATCGCCCTTCGCCCCTGACATGTGCTGGGCATTTTTTAAAACGGCGCCCGGCCTTAGTACCCCTTAGGTTTTTATCAACTCGTTCAACATGGCCAAGCGCCGGAGCACGAACTCATTACGCGGGCCTGCTTCAAGCATCTTCTTTAGGTGGGCTAATGCTATCAGGGAGAAAGCCTTCTTGGCCTCCTGTACGTAGATCCTGGCTTTCCCCGGGTCAACATAGGGAAATACGAATCTGAGGCAGACCGGTATGGTATAGATATTAAGGCGCTGGGCGTTCTCCTCGGCTATGGAGGCGGCTTTCTCGAAGTCAGCTAGCTTACGGGGACCGGGGCGGTTTAGGGTCCTCACGGCTTCCGGGTTACGCAGGAGGAAATCAGCGGCTTCCTCTACCGTGAACCATGAGAGGCCTGCCTGCTTTAGCATTCCCTCTACGTCGGACGCGAATTCTAACCACGACCTATAGGCTTCTTCAACATGCTCCTTTAACTTATCGCCGAGGGTCATGGCGGTCCTCGGGAAAGCCCGCGTGAACTGCACCCGTAGGAACGCCTCTACATCCTGTTCCTGGAGCCCTCTGTGCTTTACAATGCGCTCCTTCACGCTCCTGCTCAACCCGAGCCTCACGATTGCCTGGGTCCTCGTGTGAGATGAAACGGCGTCGTAGATGTGGTTAAACAAAGCCAACATCTTCTTTAATGACGGCTTCTCGGTCATAGGCCAGCTTCCCCGCTAGATCACGGGAAAAGGGGTGTTCTTATAAGTCTTCCGGCCGAGCAACCGCGGGGGTCGGGATGGCTATCGCTAGGTGGCTTGGCCACGCGGCTTTCCTGCTGGAGCTGGCTGGCAAGAAGGTGGCCATAGATCCCTGGATAACGGGCAACCCCTCCTGCCCGATCAGACTATCCGATCTGGGGAGCGTGGACGTGGTGTGCGTGACCCACGACCACGGCGATCACCTGGGCGATGCTTTCACCATCTGCAGCCAGTACGGCGCTAAGCTAGTGTGCGTATACGAGATAGGCGTGAAAGCACAGAAGGAAGGCGTGGAAGCCGGGCAGGTCTGCGGCATGAACGTGAGCGGCACAGTGAAGCTAGGCGACCTGGCGATAACGCTCGTCCCAGCCGTACACTCCTGCTCCGCGGGCACGCCCGTAGGGTTTGTGCTTAGGGGTGAGGGCAAGGCCATTTACCACGCGGGCGACACAGCGCTCTTCGGCGATATGGCCCTCATAGGGCGCCTCTACGGCCCACTTGACCTAGCGCTCTTGCCCATGGGCGGTTACTACACCATGGGCCCCCTAGAGGCAGCCGAGGCAGTAGCGCTCCTCAAGCCCAAGGCCGTGATACCCATGCACTACGCCACCTTCCCGGTCTTAGAGCAGAACGCGGATAAGTTCGTTGAGCTAGTCCGCGAGAAGAGCCCCGAGACCAAAGTCATCGTGTTGAAACCAGGCGAGAGCTACGAGTTCTGATCACATAACTCCATTTTTTGTCAGCATAGCGAGCGGGCTAGCCTGCGTAATCAATTCCTCGAGGTGGATTTTTGTGGTGGACCGGGCGGGATTTGAACCCGCGACCTCCGCCGTGCGAGGGCGGCGTCCTACCAGGCTAGACGACCGGCCCCGGGCCTAACGTGGCCATAAGGGGATTATTAGGCTTTACCTTTCAAGACCGGTCGCTCTGCTCACTCAAGAGCCTTTAGGAGCCTTAGAGGGGCCTGGCCAAGTATATGGTGTGTTTCACCTCTATCACACGGGCTAACACGGTCGTGCCGGGGTCAAGGCCTTCAGCGCCCACGAGCGTTATAGCGCGGCCCCTGGCCATCCCCGTGACCTCACCCTTGAGCCAGCCGGGCGCGATTACGCGGACCTTCACGACCTCCCCGGGCGAGAAAGGCGCTGGCAAGAGAGCCGCTTTCCTCATGCCGAAGTCCTCGGGCGTTAGCACGAGCTTCACGCCGTAACGTGCCTCGAGGCGCCTCAAGGCCCGGTAAAAGGCCCCCCAGCTCATGGGCTTCACGCCCGGCGGTTTACGTCCCCTCTTGTGGGCCAGGTACTTCTGGATACCGAGCGGGGGCCACTTCTTGCCGGCCCCGATCCGCAGGGCGAACTCCACGAGGCGCGGTATCTCGGCATCGTTCATGCCCGGCACCCAGACCGGCGCTATCAGGAGATCAGCAGGCGAATCGGCCATGGCCTGGGCCACTGCTAATACTTTATCTAAGTCATAGCGACTCGTCCCGGCCATACGCTTGGCCAGCTCGGGCTCTAGAGCGTGTATGGAGAGGTTGAGGCGCGAGAGGCCGGCATCCACTAGCTCGTCTACCAGGTGCTCATCTAAGAGCACGCCGTTTGACTGCATGGAGATGACCTCCACGCCCTCTATTTCCGAGAGCCCCTGAACGAGCTCCACTAAGCGCGGGTAGGTGGCCGGCTCGCCCACGGTATCTATGTGCGCCTCCACGCCCCTGGAACCCTTAAAGCGCACCAGCTGAGCTACCCAATCGAGCAGCACGTCCAAGTCCACCACGTACTCAGCCGCCCTGTGGCGCGATCTCGGCCCGGCGTCCGTGGAGCAGAAGGGGCAGGAAAGCGGGCAGAGGCTTGTCGGCCGTATCTGAAGCACGTTCGTGCCCCTGTCTATCACGCCGAAGGCTATAGCGCCCACTAAGGGCAGCTCCACGTCCGTGCCTATGCGCACCAACGGCTTCCTAGCGCCCGCGCTCATGCCTCTCCTGAGCCCGGCCACCTAGCCGGCAACGTCCTCAAAGGTACTCCGAGATATCTGATACCTTCCTCCTGATTATATGTACTACGCGTATTCCCATGGCCTCTAGGTATGAGGCTATGAAACGCCTGTGACAGTACTTTGGGTTACGCTCCATACACATTATACAAGTTCGGCCCTGCCTGGCCAACTCGAGCAACTTCTCTATGCCCTCCTTGAAGGCGGGCGTCCCCATGTAGCGCTCGTAACCGCCTCGCCTGTAACCGCCCAGCAGATCGCCTAACCAGACGTAGCGGATGCCGTTCTCCGGCAGCCAGACCTCGAGGGCCTCGCGCTTGAAGTCCGGGTTCTTGCTCGTGGGGAAGTGCCTCACGTCCACCAAGATTTCTATGCCGTAGTCCTTGAGGAGGGCCAGGAAGGTCTGTTTAGAACGGCCCGAGTAACCTATGGTCCAGATGGTTAGCTCCCCGCCGCTCCCAGCTCGCTCGGCTGGCACGCCCTCTTGAGCGCGGTCAAGGCCTATAAGTAGCGCTGACGCCGGGGTGGTTAGGTAGAGGTAGATGGCTCGCCAGCGGGCTTACCCGCGCTTCCTGACGCCTGGCTTTAAGCCCTTTGACCCCCTCTGGCTGGCCCGCGAGACGGAGCGTATTGCCTGCTCGGGCGATAAGCGCAAGTACACGGCCTTCTACGCCACGGGCGTCTACGCCGGCATAGCGACGGGCTACGTGGTGGGCTGCTGCCTGCGCTGCTACTACTGTTGGTCCGGTTTTGAGCGCGATTTCCCCGAGTTTTTCAGCTGTTTTTACGGCCCGGGGGAGGCCATGGAACGCATAGTGGCAGCTGCTGAGCGTTATGGCGTTGATAAGGCCCGTATATCGGGAGGGGAGCCCACGCTCTGTAAGCGTCACCTCTTAGGCCTGTTGAAGGCCTTCCAGGAGACGGACCTCAAACTCTTTATCTTGGAGACGAACGGCATTCTGCTCGGGGCCGATAGAGCTTACGTGAAGGCCATAGGGCGTTTAGAGCGCGTTCATGTGCGGGTAAGCCTGAAGGCTGGCACGCCTGAGGGCTTCACGGCCAGGACAGGTGCTAAGCCGGAGGCTTTCGAACTTCCCTTCAAGGCCATAGAGGCCCTATTGGACGAGGGCGTGAGCTTCCACGTGGCGGCCATGACGGACCCACGCGTTATGCCCGCCGGCGAGCGGGAAGCACTTCTCAGGCGCTTAGAGGAGATAGAGCCCTTCTTGGCCGCGAACTTAGAGGAGGAGATATGTGACCCTTACGAGATCACGCTCGTGAGGATGGCGGCCTATGGCATCGACCCAGCGTGCTTCTTCGGGCGGGGCAAGGGACCTGAAAGCTGAGCTCGTCCTGGCCATCCTAGAGGCGTGCGATGAAGAAGGCGAGGACCTGCCCCTCGCCAGCCTATTAGCAGCTGTGTGCGCCGGTAGGCCTGAGTTTAAGCACCTGGTGGATAAGTTAATGGCCTGTTATGGCGATTTGCCACCTCGTGTGGCGTTAGCCCAGATGGTCAGGGACCAAGTCTGGTGCGAGGCCGTAAAGAAAGCGGGTAAGGCCTATCTATCCGGGGCCTGAGGCCATCGAGGGCTGGCTCTTGGCCGCCCCATGCCATCAGGCAAGCTTTGGCCAGCTTAAAAGATGGCAGCACAGCGAAATACCCGTTAGTCCCTCTTAAGCTCGTGTGAGAGGCGATGGGCTTGGAGCTGGCGAGGGAAGGTAAGCTCGTCTATGACCGAGAGCTCACGGACCGTGTGCGCGTGTTCGCGGATAGACATGAAGCTGGCCTTCTCTTGGCCCGGGCCTGCGGGCAGGTTCTGGGCTCGGCTGACCTGATCTATGCGATACCTCGCGGCGGCGCTCCCGTGGGCGTGCCCGTGGCGGAGGCACTGGGGGCTGAGCTGGACCTGCTCATCTGCCGTAAGCTCCTTATCCCCTGGAATAAGGAAGCTGGCTTCGGGGCCGTGAGGCCAGACGGGCGCTTCTTCGTGGACGAGAGGCTCGCCACATTCCTGGGGTTATCGGAGCATGATATAGAGGAGGCCATCAGGGAACAGCTGCGCGAGGTAGAGGAGCGGAACAAGCGCTTGAGGGCGGGCAGGCCTTACCCGGGCCTTGAGGGCAAGCGGGTCGTGTTGGTGGACGATGGGGTGGCGGCTGGCTACACCATGAGGGCCGCTTTGGGCTTTGTAAGGGACAAGGGCGCCCGCGAGGCCGTGATCGCCGTGCCGACGGGCCACATCCGCGCCCTAGAGGCCCTGGCCGGGGAGGCCGATTTAGTGATATGCTTGAACGTGCGCTCTGGCCCCTTCTTCGCGGTCGC